>DSAR01000126.1 GCA_011046405.1 Chloroflexota bacterium
GCTACAGCGCGTAAAAATCACGCACTGCAAAACCTGCCTTCGCAGGTTAGTTTATAGTCGGCGTAGGCCGACTTTGCAGTTGTGGCCCGCGAATTTATTCGCCAGGGACAAATGTGCCATTGTCAAGTTAGAAAGAAAAATGCATCATAAATCGCACTAAAGCCGCTGTCTAGCGCGCACGACAAACCTTAACTAAACCATATTGGATTTAACTCTCCGCACATCCTTGATCTCGATATCGGGTAGTTTACTGATCGTCTCCACCAGCACGTCATCGGGCACGTTGATGACCTTGAAGACCGAGGACCAGATCTTTGGATCATCAGTGGGATAGGTGACAAACACCGAGAGATATCCATCTTGGTCGGCAATAGCCTTGGTCAAGCGTGCCACCTCCCCCGCCCGGTCGGGCTGCTCCACGGTGACACGAATCCCCTCGCGGCGAGAGCCCAGGAGTTCCACCATAATCTTGAACAGGTCGTTGTCGCTGATAATGCCGATCAGCTCTTCACCTTGCATAACCGGCAAACAGCCGATCTTACGATCGGCCATCACGCGGGCCGCCTCCTCGATGGTGGTATCGGGAGTGGTGCTAATCAATTCTCGCACCATGATGTTGTGCACCTGGAGCTTGGACAGGATGTAATTGACGACGAAAGGGCTGAATTGACTCACATCTGAGGGAACTGCGTTCATCAGTGAACGTAGCGTCACCAGCCCCACCAGCTTCTTGTCTTCATCCAGGATAGGCAGGTGCCGGATGTGATTCTCCTCCATCACTCTCTGGGCCTCCACGACCGGCATGTTGAGATAACCACAGATCGGATCAGGCGTCATTTGGTCTTTGACCAGCATCATTTTCCTCCTTAGGTTGGTAGGTTGGTAGATGGGTAGGTTGGTAGATGGTGCAGGCCGTATCGGGACAGGCGATGTGATCGAGTGTATTTCAAATGGGTGTGTTTCATTTCATTTGAGACCAAGCTCGTAGTAGGCGATTTATCGCCGTAAAAGCGCGCTGAAGCCGCTATCTAGCGCCGCTGCCTAGCAGCGCACGCACTACAAACAATGCTCAAAGTATTTGAAACGCACCCATTTCAAATGAGTAAAGCGCTGCATACGCCCGTCTCGACTCGTTCGCCCGTTAACTTGCAACTTGTAACTTGCAACTACTACAACGGCAACCAGGTTCCCACACCTTTCTCCACTGCCTTTTCATAAAGCAGGGGCGCCGTCGCCATATCGTCCATCGCCAGACCCAGATTAGCCGTCATTGTGCGCTCGACGGGCGTCTCGCGGCCCGGTTTCTGCCCAATGGCTAACTCTCCCAGGTCGGCGTAAAGCGGCGGGATGTCCTGGAAATAGCCTACTTCCTGGTAATGGCGCAACTGTGGTGTGTCGTCGGTGCAGAACTTGTCCGCTTCCTTCATCGCGTCAGGATGCCAATAGGAGTCGAAATCGACCAGCGAGGCGAACGCGCCCTCATCCAGCCATCCGGCCCGGATAGTGCGATGGGGCTTTTTAAGGATCGGCCCGGCGGTGACCACCAGGTCGCAACCGGAGACGGCCTCTTTGGGTGTATCGACCACCGTCACATCCAGATCGAAGCGTTCGCCTAGCTCTTCGGCGTAGGCCCGGGCGGCATCTCGATCCACGTCGTAGGCCATCACGCGGGTCAACGGAAAGAGCACGTTCAGCGCCTCCGCGTTGGTGCGCCCCTGCACTCCGCAACCCAAGACGCCGAGCACCGATGAATCGGAGCGGGCCAGGTAACGAGCGCCGACTGCCGTCGCCGCCGCGGTGCGCATCGCCGTGATCCAGATACAATCCATCACCGAGATGGGCAGCCCGGTCTCCACGTCATTGAGGATCAGCAGACCGGTGATGTAGGGCAATCCGCGCCGGTAGTTCTCCGGGAAGCCGCTCACCCACTTGACACCGGCCGATCTCAGCGCCGGGATGTAGGCTGGCATGGCGTGAATGAAGTTATCTCCCTCGCCGGGGTGAACGCCCGGTTTCGGCGGCATCTCCACCCGCCCATGTCCCTTCTCCTCAAAAGCGGATTCCACCGCCTCGATGATCTCAGCCATCGTCAACCCAACTGCCTCGACGTCGGCCCGAGAAAGATAAAGCAATTGATTCGTGTGCTTCTGATTCATCATTATTTCCCCTCCAGACATGTTACACGGCTGGCCCAAAAGCGCAAGGGCCGACGGCGCACTTGCCGCACACGTCGACCAGCCCTAGACTCCTATATTCCTCGGCCACCGCCAACAAGCGCCGGTAGCAACGACGCTTGTCGATGTGACTATCCCCATCCAAGGCGCTATCCAGCGCGCCCACCGGACAGCGAGCGACACATACCCGGCAACTCCCATCGTGAAAATAGAGACAACGCACCTTTGATTCCAACGGCGAGGGTTCCAGTTCGGGCAATGCCGCGTCGATGACCACGCTTCCGAAGCGACCGGCGCACCCGGCATCGGTAATGACCATGTGATGCAGCCCAAAAGCCCCCAGCCCGGCGATGACGGCCACACTCTTATGAGACCAGCGGCTGACCAGGCTTTCCGGATCGAAGTTATGGGTAGCGGGCTCTGCGGCGGCCCGGATGCCGCGCTCGGCCAACATCGCGATCAGGCCCGCAGTGATGCGCCCAATGAGGGCGTTGGTCTCTACGTAGGCCACGGCCCACTCGCGGGCGACCGTTTCGGGGTACGCGGCGTTGGCCTCGACGATCCAGCGCTCGAAGGGCAGAAAAAATGAGAGTACCGCGCGCGCGCCCGGCAGCAAATCGACCGGTAACACGTGGGCCGCTTCCACCTCGCGGCGGAGGTATTCGAAGCGCTCATCATCAGCCCGCGCAAAGCCAAGCAAAGGCTGGCGATAGGCTGTGAGCGTATCTGCGCCAGCGACCTCGCGGTTGATCAACGAAGCAATCGCCTGGGTCAGCGCCGGTGGCGTGCAACGCCGTGAGCTAATAACCATCTATCACAACCGGTCTCGGCATCGATCAGTATGCCAGGGCGTAAATGAACATCCTGGGCAAGATGCTCGTTGAAAACAGAGATGATCTTGATCGCCATGCAACCCAAACGGTCGTCGTGATCAGGTCGGATCAGAAAGATGACCCGGCATAAAGCGGGTAACGCCGTCGTGGCGTTCCAGGTCGATAGCCGCATCCGCCGATAAAAGACGGATACTCGTCATCGCTCTCCCAGGTACGCCTTGCGAACCCGCTCGTCCTGGAGCAACTCCGGGGCTGAGCCTGAAAGCACCACCCGCCCCGTCTCCAACACGTACCCTCGATGGGCTATCTTGAGCGCTGCGCGAGCGTTCTGCTCCACCAGAAGGATCGTCACACCCCGCTGGTTGATCTCCTGCACCGTCTCGAAGATCGCCTTGACCAAGAGAGGCGCAAGACCAAGCGAGGGCTCGTCCAACAACACCAGGCGTGGATGCGCCATCAACGCCCGCCCGATGGTCAGCATCTGCTGTTCTCCACCCGAAAGCGTGCCGCCGAGCTGATGCTTGCGCTCTTCCAGGCGGGGGAAAAGATCGAAGACGCGGCGGCGATTTTTCTCAATCGCCTCCTGATCGCCGCCCAGGGTGTACGCACCCATATTCAGATTTTCCATCACTGTCAGCGTGCTGAAAATCTCGCGCCCCTCCGGCGCGTGAGAGACGCCGTTCTCCACGATGCGATGGGCCGGCGTCTGGCTGATATCCTCGCCGTCGAACAAAATCTGGCCTTCACGAGGACGGATCAAGCCGGAGATGGTGCGCAACGTCGTGGTCTTGCCGGCCCCATTGGCCCCGATCAGGGTGACGACCTCGCCCTCCTCCACCGTCAAATTGAGGCCCTTCAGGGCGTGGACGTGACCGTAATACGTATGTAAGTTGTCTATCTTCAACAAAGCCACGGCTACACCACCTCCTCCTCTTCGTCTTCCTCTCCCAGATAGGCCTTGATGACGCGCGGATCGCCTTGCACCTCCGCTGGCGTGCCTTCGGCGATCTTTTTGCCATAGTCCAGGACGATGATGCGCTCACATATACCCATCACGACTTTCATGTCGTGCTCGATGAGGAGCACGGTGACGCCGGACGCGCGGATGTCCTCGATCAGGGCCATCAATTCGATCGATTCCTGCTCGTTGAGACCGGCGGCCGGTTCGTCCAAGATAATGAGCGCCGGCCGGGTCGCCAGGGCGCGGGCGATCTCCAGCCTCCGCTGGTGTCCATACGGCAGATTCTTGGCCAATTCATCCCGGTAATCGCTCAAGCCCATAAAGTCCAGGTAATGCCGGGCCTCGGCAACGATATGTTTCTCCTCCTCCTGTTGCGATGGGGGACGGAAAAGCGCGCCCCACACCCCCGCCTTGGTCAGATGGTGCGGCCCGGACATCACGTTTTCCTGTGCGGTCAGGTTGTCGAACAGATGAATCGTCTGGAACGTGCGGGCGATACCGCGCTCGGTGATCTCGTGCGGGCGCAACATACGAAAATCATCCCACTGTTGTTTGATCGACGAAATGGGCAACCAGTTGAACCACCAGACGGGCGTGGTCAGTCGCTTACGCCAGGTCAGTTCAGGATGGGCGATCCGTTGACCCTGGAAGGATATCTCTCCCTTGGTGGGCGCGTAAATGCCGGTGATCATGTTGAAAATCGTCGTCTTGCCGGCGCCGTTCGGGCCGATCAAGCCGAGAATATCCCCCTCATGGACGTCGAAGGATACCGTGTCCACGGCCGTCAAACCGCCAAAATTTTTCGTCAGACGCTTGGTTTCTAAAAGTGTCATGGTCAGGTCAGCCTCTTCTATTGGTTCTCTATGGCATGAGGCGGCGTTGGTTTCTCCAGATCGCCTCGAATTTCCATCTGCACCCGCCGGCTGGGCCACAAACCCTCCGGTCGAGCGATCATCATCGTCACCATCGCCACACCCAGCCAGGCGTCTCGCCAGGCCTTGAGGAAGCGAGAGACCTCCGGCAGGGTGACCATGCCAAGCGTGCCAACGAAGACACCGGGAATAGACCCGGCGCCGCCCAGGACGACGACGCAGAAAAGGATGACCGACTCCATGAACTTGGCCTGATCGGGCGAGATGACCGTAATTCGCCCGGCGTAGAGCGCGCCCGCCAGCCCGGCCCAACCGGACCCCAGGACGAAGGCCAGCAGCTTGACCTGGATCGTGTCGATGCCCATCGCCTCGGCGGCGACCTCGTCCTCGCGCACGTACATCCACGCCCGGCCGAGACGAGAATGCTCCAGACGCTGCACGGCGAAGATCGTGATGATCAGGAAAAAAAGCGTCAGATAGTAATGATAGATCGGTTTGCGCAACACGAAACCAAAAAGCGCCGGTCGATCGATGCCGCTCAAACCGTTGGCGCCGCCGGTAATCCCAAAGATGTTATTCACCAGCGCCAGGCGCACCACCTCGCCGAATGCGATGGTCACGATACACAGATAATCACCCCGCAGGTGCAAGATCGGCCGAGTAATCAGGTAACCGAAGAGTGCCGCCACGAGCACGCTGAACGGCAGGGTCAGTAGAATCGGGACGTCGAAGTGCAAATTGAGCAAAGCGCACGTGTATGCGCCCAAGCCATAGAAAGCGGCGTGTCCCAATTGGAACAATCCGGCGTATCCGACGATGATGTGGAGGCTAAGACCGAGCATTACGTAGAGAACGGTGCGCCACATGACAGAGCGGTAATAATCACCCAGCGGCAAAGGCATCAGGATGGCCAACGCTAGCAGTCCTACCTGCCACCAAAGCGGATTCACCTTACGAAAACGTGTGACTGTATCCTGTAAGATCGCCATATCCGCCTCCTACACCTTCTCCGCCACGCGCTCGCCGAGAATCCCGGTGGGTCGGAAGATCAAGATCAAGATGAGGATGACATAAGCGATGACATCCTTCCACTGAGGCGATATGTATCCAGCTCCCAGCGTCTCAATAATGCCAAGAAGGAATCCTCCGAGCATCGCGCCGGGGATGTTGCCAATCCCGCCCAGGATAGCGGCGATAAAGGCCTTGAGTCCATACGTCCACCCCAGGGTGAAGTCGAAAGATCCGTAGTAAAGGGCGACGATCATACCGGCTACACCACCCAACCCCGGCCCGATGAGAAAAACGATGGCGATGATGCGGTTGACGTCGATGCCCATCAATCGAGAGACATCGTGGTTGAGCGAAACGGCCCGCATCGCGGTGCCGATGCGGGTCCGTTGGACGAAGAGATATAGGGCCCCCATCATCAGGAAAGAGACCGCCAGGACGATGATCTGCATCACGCTGATTCGCGCCCCTCCTGCTATCACGATCCCGCCCCTGGGTGTAATACCGGTCGGGTAGGTCTTGTAACTGGCGCCATAGACGTTGCGGGCCAAACTCTGCAGGATGAAGGCGACGCCGAGGGCAGAGATGACGGGCGCCAGTCGCCCGGCCGTGCGCAGGGGGCGGTAGGCGATCCGTTCCACGAGAACGCCTGCCAGGGCGATGGTGATCATCACGATGATGACGGCCGGCACGATGAAAAAGGCGCTTCCCTGGGCCATAAGCCCCACCAGAACGTTGATCACGGTCAATCCCAGGTACGCCCCCCACATAAAGAGATCGCCGTGGGCAAAGTTGATCAGCTTCAAAACACCGTAGACCATCGTATAGCCCAAGGCGACCAGGGAATAAAATGCGCCAATGGTAACCCCATTGATCATTTGCTGAATGAATTGCATAAGTCGTCTCCTAACCTGGATGAGCCAAAACCAAAAAGGATCATCGACGGCAAATCCCTGCTCAACGTGCAAGAATCCTATTGGTTAGGCCCTAACCTGGATGAGCCAAAACCAAAAAGGATCATCGACGGCAAATCCCTGCTCAACGTGCAAGAATCCTATTGGTTAGGCCCTGGTGGACTGACACTTTTTTAACGAAATCGAACACGGATAAACACAGATTCATCTTGTTTTTACTAGATCTGTGTGAATCTGTGAAAATCTGTGTCCAATACTTTATGTGTTGGTTGAATGTTGAATTTGTCAGCCAACCAGGGTTAGGCCCTAACCTGGCAGAGCCGGAACCAAACATGACACAGATTGAAGAAGGAAGGGGAGTCGAGAGACTCCCCGAACTCCCCTTCCAAAATGCATCACGGACTAATCTGGTTGCTGGGGATATAGGATGAAATCGCCGCTATCGTCAATGATGTAGGCGACGTGAATGGTGCCCAGGCGATCGCCTTTCTCATCCCAACCCAGGATCGGGCCGGTGAGACCGTTGATATCCTTGGCTTCGTTATGGAGAAAATCAGCCAACACCTCGGAATCGGTGGATTCGGTCTGCTCAATGGCATAGCGAATCACGTTGAAGGCCTCGGCCGCCATCTGCCACCACACACTGGCGGGCGGTTCGCCGTATTCAGCCTCAAAGTCGGAGACAAACTTCTGCGCCTCGGGATATTCGAGATCCTTCGGCAGCGGTTCCGTGGTCACATAGGTGCCCACGGCGTTATCCAGGCCAGCGATCTGGATCAGTTCTGGGTTGTTGGAAGCGTTCCCCATCATCCAGGTGATAGCCAACCCCAATTCGTCGGTCTGTTTGAGCAATAGACCGCCCTGAGCGTGGTAACCGGTGAAATACACGGCGTCTAAGTCTACGTTCCCGATGTTGGTGAGAATAGGGGTAAAATCCTGGTCGTCCGGATTGATAGCATCATAGAAGGCGACGTTCATCCCCATCTCTTCGGCGTATCGCCTGGTGTGTTCAGCCAAACCCTGGGCATAGGTGGAGTTGTCGTGCAAAATGCCGAAGTTCTCCACGCCCAACACGTCATTGGCGAACTTGGCGGCAAAGAGTCCCTGGCGATCATCCAAAAAGCAGACGCGGAAGAAACGTTCAAAGCCCTTCTGGGTCAATCCAGTCGCCGTGGAAGAAGGGGTAATATGAAGCAAGCCGGCCTCGTTGTAGATCTCCGAGGCTGGTTCGGTGGCGGTGGAGTTATACGCCCCGATGACGGCGACGACGCCCGCATCCACCAAACGCTGGGCAACCAAGGCAGCCTGCGTCGGATCACCGGCGTCATCCTCGACCACCAATTCGATCTGTCGCCCCAAAAGTCCGCCGGCCTCATTCGTCTGTTCAACAAGCAAACTCACGGCTTTCTCAAAACCCTGTCCTTCGTAAGCATAGTCGCCGGTCATCGGCGCCTCAAGTCCGATCTTGATCGGCCCCTCCTCTTTCTCACCACAGCCGGCAAACAACGGAAGTACGAGCATCAACACCAAGCATAGCACCATAAGTTTTTTAAACATGTTCTCCTCCTTGCTAACTTAAGTCTACCAACAATACAAACTCTGGTCTGGACCTGGTCAAACGCGCAGGGGATAGCCTGCTCTGGGTATACCTCTGTCCTCGTCCTCACCTCCTTTCAACCCACTTCTTCCTTCCTTGACTATGACAGAAACGACGATGATCGTATCATATGAGAAATTCTAATCCCTGTCAAGCCATTCTGCCCTATTCGATTGTTCAGCGCCTCCATCCACCGAAAAAGACAACTTGATCTTTTCACTCAATTAGTCTATACTCGTCTTGTCCATTTGTCAAATCCGAGAAAAGAAGAAAAGAAAGAGGGAAAAGAAACGATGTCAGACACCCACATTCAATCGACCTACTTCGCCAAACCGGGACCGCACAACACGAGCGCCACGCTCGAGATCGCCCGACAGCGGGCCGAGGCACTGGACATTCACACCATCCTGGTCGCCAGCACGCGGGGCGAGACCGGCGTCCACGCCGCCCAACTATTCGAAGGGTATGACGTCGTCGTCGTGACCCACTCCACAGGGTTCAAAGAGCCGAATGTCCAGGAGCTGACCGACGAAAATCGCGCCGCACTCGAAGTAGCCGGGGCGAAGATCATCACCTGCCAACACGCACTGGGAGGCGTCAACCGTGCGGTGCGCAGAAAATTGGACACCTACATGACCGACGAGATCATCGCCTACACCCTGCGCATCTTCGGACAGGGGGTCAAGGTCTGCGTCGAGATCGCGCTGATGGCGGCCGACGCCGGTTTGATTCGCGTTGGAGAGCCCTGCATCGCCATTGCCGGCGCCGGGCGAGGAGCAGATACAGCCCTCGTCCTTATCCCCGTAAACGCCCAGGACTTTTTCGACCTGCGCGTGATGGAGATCCTGGCCAAGCCACGGCTGGCCTAGAAAGCGCTTCAATCGGAGGTGGAGATGATCACAAACGAAGAACTGTCGTTCGAACAGGCCTTCGCCCAGTTGGAAAAGACGGTCCAGCAATTGGAACAGGGCGGGTTACCCCTGGAGGAGAGCTTGGCGCTTTTCGAGCGCGGTCAGGCGCTGGTCGCCCACTGCCACACGCAATTGGACGAAGCGGAATTGAAGATCAAGCAGTTAACGCCGGAAGGGGACGCTCCCCTCGACGCACCTCACCTGGAGAACGCCTGATGGCTATCGGCGCAATCGTGCTCGTCATTCTCCTATTGCTCGTCCTCGCGCTCGTCGTCCTGGGCCTGATCGCTCTGCTAGGGAGCGAGCGGATTGGACACAACGATATTATCCTTGTCGCCGGATTGGGACTGATCGCGCTTGTGGCGCTCGCTTGCGTCGTAGCTGGAGCGCTGTTCTTCTTCGGCATGCCGATTAGGTCAGCGCCAGCTCCAGCCCCGGCTATGCCCTACCCCACCGCTCCCCCGCTGCCGCTTGCGACGGGAACACCGACGCAAGTCATCCTCGTCCCACCAGAACCAACGATCCAGGCTGGAGAAGCCATCTCCATCACCATCTACGTGATGGGCGTGAGCGACCTATACGGAGTCAAAGCGCGCCTGGTATATGACGAGGAAAGGTTGGAAGCCCGCGGGCTGACCCCCGGGTCTTGCACCGGCGGCACAATGGCGCAGGAGCAATCAAGCACAGGCGAGGGCGTCGTCTCCTACGTCGCCGCGAGATCTGAGGTCGAGTTGCCTTTCAGCGGCGATTGTGACGTCGCGGCGTTCACCGTCGTTGGCCTGACGCCCGGCACCTACCCCATCACGGTCGACAAGATCGCGCTGACCGACACACGGGGCGAGCTTCTACCGGTGGAAGTCGCTGGGGGAACCGTCACCGTATCCCCCTAACCTGGACGAGCCAGAAATGAAAAGAGGATCCCGACGGCAAATTCTTGCTCGCTGTGCAAGGATTCTATCGGTTAGGCCCTAGCATCGCGCTTCCACCTCAACGGTCGCGCCAGGCGCGCGATGGCGCGCAACTCATCCAGGCGCAGCAAAAACGCGAGCAGGACGTAGACGAGCACGCCCAGGATGACGCCGCCGCCGCCCACGACGAACACGTTCACCTCCCCCAACGCCGCCTGCCAGACCCACAACCCCGCCCCCATCGCCAGCGAGGCGACGCCGCTCTTGGCGAGCGAGACGAGCATCCGGCGACCCTGCAAGCCACCGACGCGCCGCCGAATCAGCAAAACGAGCGCCACCAGTTCCAACAGCGTGGCGACAGAGTTCGCCAGCGCCAATCCGGCGTGGGGCGGGCATCCCATCTGCAGGCAGAGGCTGGGCAACGTCAGGCTCAACCCCACGTTGAGTGCCATCGTCAATCCCCCCACCCACACCGGCGTAAACGTATCGTGCAGGGCGTAAAAGGCGCGGGCCACGATCTCCAGCCCGGCGTGCCCCACCAGGCCCAGGGCGTAAAAGGCCAGCGCCCAGGCGACGGCGCCCGCGGCGTCCGCGTCAAACGCGCCGCGCTGGAAAAGCAACGTCACCAATGGGCGGCCCAGGGCGATCAAGCCCACCGTCGCCGGCAGACACAGGACGAAGACAGTGCGCAACGTCGCCGCCAGGGTGCGCCGCATCTCGTCCCGCTCGCCCCGGGCGGCCTGGGCGGCGAAGGTCGGAAAAGCAGCCGTGCCCACCGCCTGGGCGAAAACCCCCTGCGGCAACAACATCAACAACCAGGCGTAGTTGATCGCCGAGACGGCGCCCTCCCCCATGGCCGAGGCCAAACTGTTGTTGACGAAGAAATTCAGTTCGACGATAGCGGTGCCCAACACCCGCGGGGCCATCAACCGGCCCACCTCCCGCACGCCGGGGTCGTTCAGCCCCAGGGCGGGCACGTAACGCGCGCCGTAGCGGAACAATCCCGGCGTCTGCACCAGCAGGTGGAGCGCCGCGCCCGCCACCGCGCCGAGCGCCATCCCGCGCACGCCCATCCACGGCCCCAGCAACACCGCGCCCCCAATGATCGAGAGGTTGTAGATCGAGGGGGCCAGGGCAGGCAGGAGAAAGTGCTGGTGGGCGTTCAACACCCCCATCACGATGCCGCTGACGCCGAAGATGACTGGGGAAACGAGCATCAAGCGCAACAGATCGGTGGTGAGCGCCTGTTGGGCCGGATCGAAACCGGGGGCGATGAAGGCGCTCACCAGGGCCGGGGCGCAGAGCGCGGTCAACGCCGCCAGGACGGTCAGCAGCAGCAGCGCCAGGTTGACGACGGCCGAGGCGAGCCGCCAGGCCCCGGCCCGGTTCTCCCGGGCCAGGCGCTCGGCGAAGGCGGGGATGAAAGCGGAGCCCAACGCCCCCCCGGCAACGATCAGGAAGATCGCGTCGGGGACGCGATTCGCCGCCCAGAAAGCGTCCAATTCAGCGCCGGCGCCGAACATCGCTCCCACGACCATCTGGCGCGCCAGGCCCAGCACGCGGCTGAGGACGAAAAAGACCATGACGAGCGCGGCGGAACGGGCGATTTGGCGGTTGGGGGAGATCATCGGGTCTCTACCGTGGGGTGTTTTCTTCGAGGATCTGGCTGTATAAGACCTCTACCTGGCCCACGTGTTCTTCCAACGTCACCGGCGGGCACACCTCATCCCGCAACCGGGCCAGGAAATCTGGCTCGTCTACCATCCGCTGCAAAGCTGCTCGCCAGGCAGATACATCGCCCGGCGGGAGCAGCAGGCCATCCACCCCATTGCGGACCCGGTCGACCAGGGGGCCCAGACGTGAGGCGAGCACCGGCAATCCGGCGGCAAAGGCCTCGGATACGATGAAGGAGAAGGTCTCGTACCACAGGGTGGGCACAGTCACCACGTCCGCCTGGGCCAGTGTGTCCCACACCGCCTCGCGGGAGAGGCGGCCCAGGAAGCGAACGTTCGGCGTCGCCAGTTTGCGCAACCGGGCGACGTAATCGGGATCGAAGGATTCATCGCCGGCGATCCACAGCTCGGCGTCTCCCAGGACACCGCTAAACGCCTCTACGAGCGTATGAACTCCCTTTTGCCGGGAGAGACCGCCGATGTAGGCGAAACGCAACGGGCCGCCGGCGCGAGGCGTCCGAGGGGAGAGCTCGGGTTCTTCCATACCGGGCAGGAGCGTCACGAGTCGCTCCTGGGGGGCGCGATGGGCCGCGTACCAGCGGTGAACGAATTCGGTGGGGGCGATGAGGGCGCCAGCGTCCACCATCACCTGGCGCAGCAGACAGTTACGCCAGGCCATCAGGCCAGCCAGAGGCGGCATGACTGGATAGAGACCGGAACGGCCCGCCCGCGCCAGCGCACAGCGGGCGCAGTTCAGGTAGGCGCGCGGGCCCTCGCAGATCCTCTGGTCATAGTTGGTCAGCAATTGCGCGTTGGCGCACACCCACCAAAAGTCCCACAGGGTGATGACGTAGGGGATGCGTCGTTGCCGAAGGACGCGGATCAACGCCACCGGCAGCCCCATCAGGTGCTCGACGTGGACCAGGTCAGGTGCGAATTCCACGAGGGTCTGTTCCCAAAGCGAGATCATCGGCGGGTCGCGGAAGGTGTGGAGAAAGCGGCGGGTGGGCGGTGTGGCGCCGGCCCATGCAGCCCAAACACACACGTCTCCTTCCGCACGCATTTCGCGCCCCACCCCCTCGGCGCTGCGGCGATAAAATATGGCGACCTGATGCCCCTGTCGCGCCTGAGCCTGGGTCAGCCAGCGGGTGTATAACTCGACGCCGCCGACGTGTTCCGGCAGGTATTGATGGACAAGATGGAGAA
>DSAR01000037.1 GCA_011046405.1 Chloroflexota bacterium
AGATCAGGCCGATGTTATCCTTGTGTTGTTCAAGAACGCTGGGCGTCGTCACCACGATGTCGACTGGGTGACCAAACCCAAACAGTTGCTGGTACAGATAACGGGCCGTCCTGAGGCGGTGAGTGCCGTCGGGCATGACCACCAGTACGTCGATGTCACTTTCGGACGCCATTTCACCTCGCGCCGCCGAACCGAATAGGATGATTCGCAACGGTTCCACAGCGACGACGATGCGGTCGACCAGGTCGTTGATGATCTTCGATCCTTGGCCCTCCGACGTTGTCTGTGACATACCGCCTCCTATGCTGGTTGCTCCTCTTTCTTTATGGCTTCTGCCATACGCCCGGCGAACGCCAGTGCCTCGTCGACCTCGGGCGCTTCGCGCATGCGGCGGGCCCGTTTCTCCATATCGGGCCGCAGTTCCTCGATCTCCTTGAGGAGTTCCTCCTTCGGAATCGAATCGAGCGTCTCCTGCATCTCGTTGAGCACACGGGCGTACTTATCGCCCTCGGCCGCGCTGATCCACTCGATACGGAATCGGCCCGGCGTCATGCCCATGCGCTCGAAGGTCTTCTGGAGTCGCTCGGCGCGACGGGCGCCCACCGGTTGTCCGGTGATGTAGTGGCAGTCCTGCTCGTGACAACCGGAGTACAGGACGGCGCCGGCGCCCAGGCGGTAGGCCTCGTAGATGAAGTCGTTGTCCATGCGAGCCGAGCACATCACACGCAGGCCGCGCTCGTTGGACGTGTACTCGAAGTGGCTGGTCCCAGCGAGGTCGGCGCCGCCGTAGGAACACCAGTGGCAGCGGAAAGCCAGGATCTTTTCCTCGGGTTTGTCGGCCAGCAGGGCGTGGATCTGGGCCAGAATCTGGGCGTCGGTGAAGTGCATCTGGGTGACGGCGTTGTGCGGGCACTCGGCCACGCATCCGCCGCAGCCGTGACACTTGGCCGTGACGACCTGGGCCGCCTGGCCCTGCTCGTATTGGATGGCCCCGTAGGGGCAGGCGCGCTCACACATCCCGCACTTCTTGCCGTCGGCGCTGACGCACCGATCCTCCCAGACGTGGGCGATGATGGGTTCGATCTCCCACTCGTCGGAGTGGAGGATGCGCCCGGCCCGGGAGGCCGCCGCCGAACCCTGCGCCACGCTGGCGGGGATGTCCTTCTGGCCCTGGCAGGCGCCGGCCATGAAGACCCCGTCGGTGGGGCTGTCGATCGGACGAAGCTTGGGATGGTATTCCATGAACCAGCCGCCCGGACTTTGGCTGATGTTGAGGACCGAGCTGACGTCGTTCACGTCGGGCTGCGGCACCGCCGCCTGGTTGAGCATGACCATGTCGTACTCGCGCTCAATCGCGCGCCCCAGGTCCTTATCCTCGGCGTGGACGTAGAGGTTGCGGGTGTCAGGATCCTCGGTGATCAGGCTCGGCCGGCCCTGGATGAAGCGGATGCCCATCTCGCGGGCCCGGTCGTAGAACTCCTCGTATCCCTTGGACGGCGTGCGGATGTCCATGTAGTAGATGACGATGTCCATCTCGGGATAGGTCTGCTTCAACAGGACGGCGTTCTTGATGGCGTACATGCAGCAGAAGTTAGAACACCAGGGATTGAAGCGCTTGTCGCGGGAACCGACACAGTTGATCATCGCCAATCGCCGGGGGTTCTGGCCGTCGCTGGGACGGATCAGGTCCCCCGCCGTGCAGCCGGCGGAATTGTTCAACCGTTCCATCTCCATCGCGGTGATGACGTTGGGGAACCGGCCGTAGCCGTATTCCGGGATCACGCTGGGATCGAAGTGGTTGTAACCGGTGGCTGTGACGATGGCGCCAATATCTTCCCAGACGAGTTCGTCTTCCATGCCGAAGTCGATGGCGTCCAGATCGCCGCAGGCCTCGACGCACTTGTAGCAGTGAATGCAGCTGTCCATGTCGATGGCGTAAAGCAGCGGCACCGACTGGCTCATCGGGACGTCGATCGCCCGCCGGGGCGCCAGGTTCAACTCGAAGTAGTTCGGCGCCTCGATGGGGCAGACCGGCGCACATTCACCACAGCCATTGCATCGGTCGGCGTGTACGTATCTCGATTTTTCGCGCAGTAAAACTTTGAAATTTCCAACGAAGCCGTCTACGCGCTCGACTTCGGTGTACGTTCTCACATCTACCTTGGGGTGACGCGCCGCGTCAACCATTTTAGGTGCGAGAATTCATATGCTGCAGTCCATCGTGGGGAAGGTCTTGTTCAACTGCGCCATCACGCCCCCGATGGTCTGCTCCTTTTCGACTAGAATCGTTTCGATACCCTGATCGCCCAGGTCCAGCGCGGCGTTGATGCCAGCGACGCCACCGCCGATGACCATGGCTCGCTTGGTGACGGGCACCTTGATCATATCCAGCGGGGTGAGGAAGCGGGCCTTGGCGACCGCGGCCGCGGTCAGATCCTTGGCCTTTTGTAGCGCGCCCTCCTCGTCGTGGCCGTGGGCCCACGTGCACTGCTCGCGGATGTTGGCCATTTCCATCAAGAACGGGTTGAGTCCGGCCTCGGCAACCGCTGCCCGAAAGGTCGGCTCGTGCATCCGAACCGAGCAGGCTGAGACGACGACCCGATTCAGGTCATATTTCTGAATGTCTTCCTTGATGAGATTCTGGCCGCTGTCGGCGCAAGCGTAGCCGGTGTGTGTCGAGCGGACGACACCCGGCAAGGTGGCCGCATATTCAGCCACGGTAGCAGGATCGATGACCCCGGCGATGTTGGACCCGCAATGGCAGACGTATACGCCAATGCGCAGGTCCTCTTTTCCGTTAACTCCGGCCATTTTCACTCCTTCAATAATTAACCATCTATTTTGTATCTTACGTTGACCTTCCCGAAAGTAAAACTTTCGTAACTACTCAACCTGCTGCCCGTTTGCAGCGGATAGGCGGGGGTTTGGGATGTGTGGCGGTCGCTTCGCGACCGCCACACACCCCAAACCCCCATTCTCCAGCACAGCAAAGGGCTAGTCTGAGTAGTTACAAACTTTCGGGAAGGTCACGGTTTTTTCTCGAGAACTTGTGCGCCTCAGGCTTCTTCCAGAACCAGCTTGTGACGCGAACGCTGCGCGCGTTTATCGGGCGTCGTGAGTTCCAGGGCCTCTTTCGGGCACCATTTCACGCATTGGGGGCCGTCCTCTTCGTCGGCGCACAGGTCGCAGATCTCGGTCAGTTTGGTGCGCGGATTGATCGTGATGGCGCCGAAATCGCACGCCTCAATGCACCAGGCGCAGCCATCGCACAGATTGGCGTCCACTTTGATGATACCGGTCTCTGGATCCTGTTTCAGTGCGTCGCGCGGGCAGGCCAGGACACACGGGGCGTCCTCACACGTGCGACAGGCGATAGCCGTGACGAGAATCTTCTTCGCCCTCACCGTGCGGATACGGCTGCGGTAGGTGTTGAACGCGCCGTTCTTGGTGTATGAACAGACGTACTCACATATCTGGCACCCAACACACTTGGATGCGTCGCAGGTGATATATGCGTGCTTGGATGTAGAAGGTAAAGTCGGCATAATGTAACTCCTATACTCCAATCTCTTCCGCCACATCGTCCATCCCCAACTCTTCCAGCTTTTCTTTGGGGATAAGGCCCTCTTTCGTCCACCCTTTGGCTTCGTAGTAGAGGTCTTTCAGGTACTCCAACTCCTCGTCGGTGACGATGCTGTTGGCCGACGCGCCTTCTTTCAAAGGTTCGTGCTGCCAACGCCAGGGCAGGTGATCGTGCTCGCGTGTCCACCCCTCGCGGACGTTGAAGGCCTTCTTGATGGTATGGGCCCGCTCGCCGATCAGATCGACGGCGTCGTAATCGAAATCCCAGCCGGTGGTGGCATTGATCAGCTTGGCGATGGCCGGCCAGGCGCCCGCCCGGTCGGCTTTGCCGGTGAAGCAGCGACGGATGAATTTGCACAGGGGGAGCGTGTCGTAGACGGCGGCGTATTCCTCGGTGCTCTTGGCCAACTCGCCCCGCGTGTCGTCGACGCTGAAGCGATCGACCTGCCCCTTGATGTCGGGGTCGTAAGCGGCTGAACGGTTGTGGCATCCGCCCCGCGTCCCGACAGCCAGGCCCAGAGCGAAGGTCTTGAGCGCCCGGGCGTCGTATCCGGGATTCTCTAGTCCCTTGATGTGCATCGCCCACTTGTAGGTCTCGGTGCCGCGCTCCTCGTCGATCCGGGCGCTGGCCCGCTTGGTCCCTTCGGCCAATAGATCGCCCATAAAACCCTCGCGGTGGGCGATCATCTCGGTCAGGGTGACCATGGCCTCGGCGTTGCCGAAATTGGCCTCGAAACCCTCGGGGTATTTCTCACACTTGAAGTCTTCCTTGGTGAAGACGCCTCTCTCGTAGCACTCCATGGCCCAACTGATGGTCACGCCGGTGCTCATCGTGTCTGTCCCCAACTCGTTACAGTTGGTGATAGCCTGGATGGCGGCGGCCATATCGTTCACACCACAGTTGGAGGAGAGCGCGTAGAGCGATTCGTACTCGATGTGGCCCATTGCGCCGGCGTAGGGGCCTTCTTTGACGTGCCCGACCTGCTCGCAGGCGATGGGGCACTGGGCGCAGGCCATCGTGTTGGCCTTGTAATGTTCGTGCAGGTACTCGCCGCTGACCAATTCGGCGTCCTCGAACACCCCTTGCTGGTAATTGCGCGTGGGGAGCAGGCCCAGTTTGTTCATGTTCAGCACGTTGGACGACGTGCCCAAGACGCGGTACTTCTGCGTGTTTGGTCCTTGAGAGGCCTGGAGGATGTCGTAAGATAGCTGCAACAAGGTCTCTGGATCAGCGACCTCGACGTCATACGTGCCGCGGATGGAGAGCGCCTTCAGCTTTTTCGCCCCCCACACCGCCCCTTGGCCAGTGCGACCGGCCTTGCGACCATCGTTGCTCACGTTGGCGATGCGAGCCAGATTCTCGCCCGCCGGTCCAATGACGGCTGAACGCACCTGGTCGTCGCCCAGTTCCTCGCGAATGGCCTCCTCGGTGTCGTGGGTGCCCAGCCCCAGCAGATGGCTGGCGTCGTGGAACGAGACTTTATCGTCGTCGACCTGGACGCGCACCCAATCTTTGCTGGCGTTGTGGATCACGATGCCGTCCCATCCGGCCCGTTTGAGCGCCACGGATAGCCAGCTGCCCGATAAACTATCGCCCAGGAAACCGGTCAGGGGCGACTTGGACGCCATGCCATATTTACCGCCGACCGGTACCGGCGTCCCGGTAAACAATCCACCTGCTATGCAGATGGGATTACCGGGCGAGAGTGGATCGCAGCCCGGATCGATGTTCTCCCAGCAAAGCCGGGCAGCCATCGAAACGCCCCCGATGTACGTTTTGTACCACTCTTCCTCTTTTTTCTCGACCCATGACTTACGTTCGGCTAGATCAATGTGAAGAATTTTTCCACTATACCCATACATTTTTCTATCTCAACCTCCCGCTAAAATTGCCATAATTGTGATTTGATCACCATCTTGCACCGATTCGAGCATCTGATCTTCCCGTATCATCCGCACCCCGTTATGATTGAAGATATGGGGAGGATTCAAATCTTTCCCATCTTCATCAAGCACGTTGCCAAGCATCTCTGGATATTTTTGGGCCAAGGCTCGGACGACACCTCGGAACGTTGGTTCTTCGAGCTGTAGCGTGGTCTCTTTTTCTCCTGTGACGAGCCTGGAAATCCCCAGGAGCTCTACCTGCACCTGAGTCATTATGGAACCCCTTTACCCAGCAAAGTTGTCCAATTCATTTTATCCGCGCAGTTTGGCACATAGGCTGTTGCGTGTGCCCTGGCATACAGAGCGCAAGACGCGATGGTGGTTGCAGACCTAGCCATCACGCCGGGGTAATTATAACCGACGCAGGTGTGTTTGTCCACTGACGTTTGTCCTATTACTTTCAGACAATCATCCGCCCAAGAAGAGCGGCGCAGCAGCCTGCACCAGGGCTATGAATGGACCGGGGAAAACGCCGATGAAGAGCACGCCGGCCACGGTTATCCCCAGCGATACCGCCAGCATAGGCGAGGTGGATATCGGCTCTTCCTCCTGCGCCGGAACGAGGTACATGGCGCGAATGACTTTCCAGCAATAGGCGAGGGAAATCACGTGATTGACCGCACCGATGACGAGCATCCACAGCAATCCTTCTTCGATGGCTGCGAGAAAGAGATAGCCCTTGCCGACGAAGCCGGCCGTCAATGGGATGCCCACCAGCGAGAGGAGACATATGAACAATCCCATGGCCAGCAAGGGCGCCCGCTTGCCCAACCCGGCGTAATCCTCGATCTCATCGGAACCGGTCTGATTAGAAAACGCAATGACGGCAGCGAAGACCCCCAGGTTGGTCGCCACGTAGGTGATCAAATAGAGCAACACCGCCGTCACGCCCCGGGGCGAGGCGATGACCACCCCAATCAGGATGTAACCCGTCTGCGCGATGCTGGCGTAGGCGAGCAGGCGCTTGATGTTATCCTGCCACAGGGCGACCAGGTTGCCGAGCGTCATCGTGAGCACCGAGATAGCGATCAGTAAGGTGCGCCAGTCCAGCGCCAAAACGAGATCCACCGGCAGTGCGGTCAGCAGTAATCGCAGGATGACGGTGAATCCGGCGACTTTTGGCCCCACCGATAGAAAGGCCGCGACAGGCGTGGGCGCCCCCTCGTAGGCATCAGGCGCCCACTGGTGAAAAGGGACGGCGCCGACCCTGTAGGCCAGTCCGACTAGCACAAAGATCAGCGCCGGGAGGAGCGTTGGTCTCAACACATTCTCCGCATCTATCAGTACGGCAGCGATGGTCCGCAGATCGGTGGCGCCGGTCAACCCATAGAACCACGACACACCGAAGAGCATCACCACCGAAAGGGTCGAGCCATACAGGAAATACTTGATCGCCGCCTCGACCGAGCGCACGTCATCGCGTAGATAACCGGTCAGGATGTAGGACGTGATGTTGAGGAATTCGAAGGCCAGGAAGATCAAGATCAGATCGGTCGCGCTGGCCATCAGGCACATAGGCAGGGAACAAAAGAGGAGTAGCGCGTAGAACTCAGCCTGGCGTCGTGGCCTGCGCGCTCGAATGTAATCGTCGGACATCAACGCCACGATCCCCATCCCGCCCAGGGCGACGATCTTGCTCGTCAAGGCGAAGGGATCGCAAGAGAAAGCCGCGAGAAGACCCTGCGTGTTGCATCCCCACAAGGACACGGCAGCGCCCAGGGCAGCGACGAACCCGCCCAACGCGACGTAGACCGGCCATCGCTCGTTCTCTTGATCTTGATCTTGCTCTTGCTCTTGGCGAGAGCGAAGGGCATGCAGCGCCAAGAGCAACAAGCCGGTCGCCAGGAGCACGATCTCCGGGGCGAGAAGCCACAGAGTCTGTGCTAATGTGAGGGTTGAGCCTTCGAAGAAGATCATTGGATAGACCCTATCAAGGCAGTGTCTGCAAGAGCGTCGTCATCGCGGCGTTGAAAGAATCGAGCAGGGGAGCGGGATAGAGGCCCAGGAAGACGATGATGAGCACCAGGGGCCACAACGTCAGCTTCTCCCACCACGCCACGTCGGTCAGCCCGCTCCATTTTTCCTCATCCAACTCACCCAGGAAGAGATGTTGCAGGATCTTCCACAACATACAAACAGCGATGAAAAGGATACCCAGGATGCCGGCAAAGGCCACGATGGGCATCGCGTGGACGGTTCCCCGGAAGACGAAGAACTCACCCCAGAACCCTGCCAGCCCCGGCAACCCCAACGCAGCAAAAGCGATCACCAGGGTGATCCCGTAGTAGTGTGGGATCTGTCTGGCCAACCCGCCGAAGTCCCCCAGGTCACGAGTTTGGGTACGCTCGTAGAGCATGCCCGCCAGGAAAAAGAGGCCGCCGGTGATGACGCCGTGGGAGAACATCTGGAACGCCGCGCCATTCAGTCCAGACACGGCCGCGTTGAGATTCATGGGCGTGTCCAGTAAGCCGAAGCTGCCGGCGGCGGCACACACCCCCAGCGTGACGTAGCCAAGGTGGGCCACCGACGAATAGGCGATCAACCGCTTCAGGTCCCACTGGGCCATACAGACCATCGCGCCGTAGACAATGCTCGCCACTCCTATGACGGGGATGACCGGCGCGTCCCAGACGAAGTATTGGAACTGTTCTGGAAAGAGAGGTAACGCGACCCGGATCAGGCCATACGCGCCCACCTGGAGCAGGACACCCGACAGAATCACGCTGCCCGCCGTGGGCGCCTCTGTGTGGGCGTCTGGCAGCCAGGTGTGGAAGGGAACGGACGGCGTCCTGATGGCGAAAGCGACGAAGAAAGCCCAAAAGGCAATGCCCGCCCAGGTGAAATTTCCGTAAAAAGGCTGGGCCGCCGCGGCCTCGATGATATTGAAAGTCCCGGTCTGGAGATAAACGCCGATGATCGCCAGGAGCATGACGACACTGCCCACCATCGCGTAGATGAAAAACTTGCGGGCCGCGTACAAGCGTTTCTCCCCGCCCCACACGCCGATGAGCAGGAACATCGGCAGCAACTGGATCTCCCAGAAGACGTAGAACATCACCAGATCCAGAGAGAGGAAAGCGCCGAGCAGGCTCGTTTCCATGACCAGGAACAGCCAGTAGTATTCCTTGACCCGCTCCTCAATGGTGCGGGCCGAATAGAATAGCGACAGCGTCGTCAACAGGGTGGTCAGAAAGACCATCGGCGCGCTGAGACCATCCACCCCGAGGTGAAAATGGATGTTGAAGGCCGGGATCCACGGGTAATTTTCCTCGTATCGCATCTCGCCAGCCCCCCACTGCATCACCCCAATCCAGATGATGGCAGCGAGCACGAGCGTCGCAAAAGCAAAGGCGACCCCCACCCGCCGGATTGTCTTTACGTCCTCACTCGGGATCACCATAATCAGCAATGCGCCCGCCAGCGGGACGAAGAGGGTAACGCTCAGTATTGGAAACATAATCTCTCTCCTGTGGAATCAGATGTTTAGTTGTAGAATCATAAAGAACGTGAGCACCAGGGCCAGTATCGTCACCACCGCAATCAGCAGGTAACGCTGAACTCGGCCAGTCTGGATGGGCCGTATCCACCCGCCAAGGGAGCGGACCGTTTTGCCAATCCCATTGACGACGCCGTCTATGACCCGGAGATCGAAGAATTCGAGACCGGTGGAGACCTGCCGCGCAGCGACGCCCATCCAATTGACGCTCGCGTCCATCATGTGAACATCCCCCCACCCGGCAACGTTGGACAGGCCCCCGAAAACCCAAGCGAGCCGGTTGACGAGCGCGTCCAACACGCGCGTGTCGAACCAGGCAACAGCATCGGATAGGACCATGCCCGCTGATCCAACCCCATTCACCAGGCCGTCCAACACGCCACGCGCGCCTTCCTCCCGGCCGCAGTCGAAACGATCGAGCGCATCGGCCAGCCAAATGGAGCCGTCGACGAATGTCTTCCGATAGACCCAATCGATGTACAGGCGCTTGCGTAGCCCCGTGTGCAGCCAGCCCAGGTGGAGCTTGCGCATCCCGGCTTCGAGACGGTCCATCTCGCCAGCGCGCATCGGTTTGAGCCCATAGACGAGCCAGCCGACGAGGAGCCCGCCGAGCGCAAAGGCCAGTCCCATCATCAGTGGGAATTGTAGATGGGCAGCGATTCCGCCCCCCGACAAACGAGCGGTGGACTGCGCGCCAGCCCCAATCGCCGAGCCGACGAAATCGTGGAACCAGTTGGGAATCAGCCCGCCGATGAGCGGGAAATCCGCCGGGATGCCCAGCCAGAACAGGCATACGACGAAGACGGCCAGGATGACGAGCGGGCGGGTCAGGGAGGGTGCGCTCTCTCGCGTGTGCGTGGCGGCCCCGGTGCGGGGGGGGCCCGCGAAGATCATGAAGAGCTGGCGGGCGGTGTAGAAAGCGGTGAGGCCCGCAGCGACAATCAGCATCCAAAAATCAGGACGGGATAACACATTTACCGACGCGACGCCCACACCCTGGACGCGCTCACTCGTCGACCAGAAACTGATGGTGATCAGCGGCAGAATAGAGAGCGCCGCCCCCCCGACGAGGAAGGCCCAGAAGGTGCGCGGCATACGCCAGCGCAGCCCCCCCATATCGATCATGTCGCGGGGATCAAAAGACCTCTCTTCACGTTCACCTTCCGCATCTTCCTGTTCTTCAAATTCATATGCGTGGGTTTGTTGACGCCCGCGTTCCATCCCACGGATTACCGAGCCGGCGCCCAGGAACAAGAGCGTCTTGCAGAAAGCGTGCATCACCAGGTGAAACACCCCGGCTGTGTAAGCACCAATTCCCAGCGCGGCGATCACGTAACCCAATTGGCTGATAGTGGAGCAGGCGAACATCCCCTTGACGTCATGCTGCACGACAGCAATCAGTGAAGCACCAAGCGCCGTGACTGCACCGACAAAAGCGACGAAGGGGACACCGCCAATGGCCCACACGCCCACTTCGGCCGCCTGGAAGAGGGGATATGCGCGCACCACCAGGAAGGCACCGGCCGACGCCATCGTTGCAGCGTGGATCATAGCCAGGACCGGCGTGGGGCCTTCTGTCGTGTCGGGCAGCCAGACGTGGAGCGGGAACTGGGCGCTCTGGGCCGCCGCCCCGCCGAAGAGCAGCAAGGCGATCACTGTCGCCGTTGACGTGCCCAGGAATGGCGTGCTCGCTAAGCGCTTCAGCGTTTCGGGGTTGAAAATGTCCCGGTAGGCGAGCGATCCAACCTCAGTGTAGAGAAGCGCCAGCCCCAGCATAAAGAATAGAGCGCCGATCTTGGTCACGACGAAGGCCTTGAGCCCAGCCTCCCTGGGCGTGATTTCGTCGAAACCGGGACACGCCTTCTCGCGCCAGGAGCCAAGCAGCAGGTAGGCACACGTCCCCATGATCTCCCAGGAGATGAAAAAGGCCAACAGATTGTTGAAGACCACGATGCCCAGCATCCCGGCGGCGAAGAGGGAGAGATAGGCAAAGAAGCGGCTGTAGCGCGGATCGACCTGCGGGGCGTCGAAGGGCATATACCCCACGCTGTAAATGAAGATCGTCAGGCAGAGCAGTGGCACGATGAAGAGCATCACGGCGGCGGCCGGGTCGACGTAGACGCCCAGGGTCAGGCGTTCCTCCCCGGCGACTAGCCAATGGACGTTCACCGATTCGTAGGCTCGCCCTCCCCCACCCACCGGCAGCGTCACCGCCCGCCAGAAGACGATTTGCGCCAACAACAAGGCGACGAGCATGCCGCCGATGACCAGGCTGTGGCTCAACTTCCTATCCCGATGAGCATATAGGGAGACTGCAACGAAAGCCAGCAAAGGAAAGAGGGGAATGAAACAGGCCAAGTCGAGCAAATTGAAATTGAATACCATGGATACCTCGATTAGCCTGCGAGCCGGTTGACGTCTTCCAAGTTGACCGTGGCGTGGGTGCGCCAGAGGGCGACGATAAGCGCCAGCCCCACCCCTGCCGCGGCGATTGTCACGACGTATACGAACACGACGAAGGCCTGCCCAAGCGCGCCGCCGGGTTCCAGGTAGCGCCAGAAAGCGAGCAGGTTGATGTTGACGGCGTTGAGCATCAGCTCGATGCACATCAAGGTGACGACGGCGTTACGCCGGGCCAAGACGCCGTAAATGCCGATGCAGAACAAGACAGCCGCCAGGATCAGGTACCACTCCAGGGGAATCCCATAAATCATATCACCGTCTCCTCGTGATGCTGAGCGCGCCGATCAGGGCAATCAACAGCAACAGCAACGCGACAGCAGAGGGTAAAGCCATGGCATAGGGGGCCACCAGGGTTCTTGCCAGCGCCGTCAGGCTATCGATAGGAACCGGGCCGGGCGCAGTCGTGACCCAATCGTGCTGCAGGATGGTCCATACCAGCAAGGCACCCAGAGCAGCGGCGCCGAGAGCGGCACTGAGAGCGATGCCGAATCGTGGGCGATTTCCCTCCCGGTCATTTGGGCCAAAGATGTCGTGCGCGAGCACGACAGCGAAGCGCCTTCTCAATACGTGGAGCAGAGCGAGCGCTTTACGTTCCGTTTCGCCGTCCGCCGGATCGCCGTTATCTGCTTCGTCGAGATGGCGCGCGCCGAGGAGGAGCAAAACAAAGACGCCGCCGACGTAGACGAGAAATTGCAGGACGGCAAGATGGGGCGCTTGCAGCAGGAGGAATAAGCCAGTGACGCCCACGAAGGATAAGATCAGCCCAAACACAACGCGGGATATGTTGTGAAGCGTCACGACCATCAGAGCGGCAATCAACGTGATGACGCTGAGAATCAGGAACAAAATCTGTTGAAGGGTCATGTGGCATCCCAGTACGCACGCGCTCTCGATATACCCACCATACACAAGTAAAAATTCTAGCACACTTTGAGGTTAGCGTCAAACTTAGCAGAATGATCATCCTTCGGTGACCTTATCATTTTATCATCTGACTTGACAGATAGGGCGCTGATAAACCTTGACTCTCTCACGTAGTGTGTTATCATAACTTCGGCACCCAAGTCGGCCAGGCGGTCGCGGTCGACAGACCGAGGAAAGTCCGGGCTCCATAGGGCGCGGTGCTGGATAACGTCCAGGCGGGGGCGCAAGCGCGTTACCCGACGGAAAAGGGCCACAGAAAAGCAGACAGCCGGGGCAGCGCACGTGTGGCTGCCCCGGTGATGGTGAAAAGGTGGTGTAAGAGACCACCGGCGTCCGTGGCGACACGGGCGGCCAGGCAACCCCCACCGGGAGCAAGGCCAAGCAGGAGCAAGTAGGGGCGACCCTTGTGGTCGTCCCCGTGGGGCGACCCTTGTGGTCGTCCCCGTGGGGCGACCCTTGTGGTCGTCCCCGTGGGGCGACCCTTGTGGTCGTCCCCGTGG
>DSAR01000098.1 GCA_011046405.1 Chloroflexota bacterium
ACTCTACATTAGCCAGAAGTTGAGGGATGTCGTCCGTTGCAGCAGTGCTCATCTGGCTCGCCCGTTGCAAGCGCGCCAGGAACGGCGGCTGTTGAGGGCCATGCGACATCCCAAAGCTTATGTCACCCGCCGCGCCAATACCCACACAGCCAGCCCAAAGAACAGTGCGCTAAACCCGGTCAGCACGCTCAGGTCGAGCAGCGCCAGCGACGTCGGGCCGCCCCGTATCGCTGTGTCCAACGCCTCGACGGCGTAGGTCAGTGGCAGGGCGCGGGCCACGATCTGCAACCCCAACGGCATCGACGCCACCGGCGTGAAGACCCCGCCCAGGAACATCATCGGGAAGCGGAAGGCGTTGGCCAACGTCTGGGCCTCGAAGACCTCTTTGACCGCTACCGAGATCAACGCGCCCAGTGCGCCAAACGCCGTCGCCGAAAGGATCATCGCCGCGACGAGCAGGGGCCAGTTGATGCCGCTTACGCCAAAGATGAGCAGGGCGACGAGCAACACAGCCAGGGTTGTCACCAGGCCAAAGACGACGCCGCCCAGGAGCTTGCCCGCCAGCATCGCCGGCAAGCGCAGCGGGGCCAGCAGTAGCCGCTCCAGCGCGCCGATGCGCCGCTCGAAGGTGATCACGATCGTCTCCATGCTGCTGGCGCTGAAGAGCAACGTCAAGGCCAGGAGGCCCGGCGTCAGGTTCGCCAGGTCGTTGGACGCGCCGCCGAGCGTGACGCCGTCGCGAATGACAAAGGCGAGCACAAAGGCGAAGGGCAAGAGTATGCCCCAATTGATGTTGGGCGGTTTGAGGTAATAGGCTCGCAGATCCTTGAGCATGATCGCCCACATGCCGCGCAAATCGTCTTTTAGCATTTTATCGTCCCTTTCCTTTTTCCACCTGCATGGCATCGACGCTCAAAGCGGTGATACAATTGTTGGTAGGTTGGATTGCGCTCGATCAATGCCTCGTGCGATCCCTGGCCCACGATGTGTCCTTCGTCGAGCACCACGATCCGATCCGCCTGGCGCAAGGTGGAGAAGCGGTGGGCGATGATGAGCGTCGTGCGGTCGCGGCGGATTTCGTCCATCGCTTGCTGGATCTGCGCCTCGGTGTAGGCGTCTACGTTGGCCGTCGCCTCATCCAGCACCAGGATGCGCGGATCGGCCAGCAAGGCGCGGGCAAAGGCGATCAATTGTTTTTGCCCGCCCGATAGCATCGCGCCCAGTTCGCCCGTCTGGCTGTCGTAACCGCGCGGCAGTTGGGCGATAAAGGCGTGCGCCTGGGCTCGCTTGGCGGCCTCTTCGATCTGCGCGTCGCTCGCTTCCGGATCGCCGTAGCGGATGTTCTCGCGGATCGTGTCGGCAAAGAGGAACACGTCCTGGGGGACGAGCGTCGTCAACCGGCGCAAATCCCCGGCGCTGATCTGTCGCACATCCACGCCGTCGATGCGCACTGCGCCTTGGTCCACGTCGTGCAGGCGGGCCAGCAGCCGGGCGAGTGTGCTCTTGCCCGCGCCGGTCGGCCCGACCAGGGCGATGGTTTCCCCGGCTTGCACGTCGAGGTTGATGTCGTGTAACACCGGCTCGTCGCCGTAGCCGAACGTGACCCCCTCGAAGGTGACGCGGCCCTGGAACCCGCCCGCTGGTTTCTGGGGGTGTTCCGGCTCTGGAACCTGCGCTTCGCGCGTCATATAGTCGACGATACGATCCAATGAGGCCGCCGCCTGGAAGGTATTGTAGACCAGGCTGAGTTCGCGCAATGGGCCGAAGAAACGGTGGACGTAACCGACCCGCTCCTGCTCGTAAAAGGCTATCGACTGGCGCAGGACGTGCGCGAACAGGTCGCGCCAGATAGCGTAGACGACGCGCTGGCCCACCCAGGTCGACAGGTAATTCTGCCAGTAAATCGCCAGCCAGTACACGCCGTTCAACGCCAGGTAGAGCAACGCGATCATGGTCAGACCGCACATATCGCCCTGGGCGATGTAGACGTCCACGGCGACTTTGGATAGATAGGGCATGCTCAACGTGGTCGCTGTCACGACGAGCATAGCCAGGAGGGCGAGCAAGAACCGGCCTTTGTAGGCCCACACGTAGGCCCACAGCATCCCGAGCGCCTGCTGGTCCAAATGGTTGAAACGGAAGGCCTCGTCTTGGCCCGCTTCGAAGGCTGCTCATAAATCCACCGCGAATGGTCATTGTGCGCCTCCTCTCTCATGCCCCTGGAGGGGTTCATCGTGGCTGAGTTGCGCCGCTTGGGGCGCTTTCAACGTCTCACCCTGAAATTGCAGGTCGACCAACCGGCGGTAGAATCCATCCGCCGCCAGCAATGCCTCGTGCGCTGAGCGCGCTTGATCGCCGCGCGCCCGTTCGATGATACGCCCGTCGCGCAATACCAGGATTTGATCGGCCTGTTGCACGGTCCACAGGCGGTGGGCGATGACAAAGGTCGTCCGCCCGGCGCGCACCTCTTGCAATGCCTGCGCTTCATACGCTCTCCATGAACGCTTTCCATAAACAGCGAGTTTGAAGGTAAAGCCCCGGAGACCGTCTCCAGGGCTTTGCCTTTATCATTCAGAGACTACTGGACGACTATTGGACGTCATCACACGGATGTTGCTGGACGTCGCCATGGCATTCCTGGATGCGCTCAGGCGTGCATTGGCAAGGGTGCGCCTGTACGTCTCCGTGGCATTCTTGAATCTGCTCAGGTGTGCAGGCGCCCGTATCTTTTTTCTTTTCTGGATATTCACATCCTTTATCGTGACAAGACATGGTTTTTCCTCCTTCGGAAATGGTTGAGCCTGACTGATAGCGTTTGAGAGTCGAAATTGAGAGTCGAAAGTTTCAGGTATTTGTCATCACGCCTCCTGTCAAAAGAGATTGGCCACGAATTACACGAATCGACATGAAAACCCAGAAGGTTAGTGACAATTCGCGGCGAAAAATTGACCGCTTACTAAGTCGAGCCCGCGAACGAGTAGAGAGCCACAAGGAATCATCGACGGTAAATTCTTGCTCAACGTACAAGGATATCATTGGTTAGGCCTCGTCTCTTATTTAGTACTTGCTAAAGTGCTAAATAATTATAATGGAGTTTTTCACCTTGTCAAGCCAATCCTATCTGTGGTACAATTGACGTGATTGACCTGACCCAGACAGAGCCGGAACCAAAAAGTGATCATCGACGGCCAAATTCTTGCTCTCTGTGCTGGAAAGTGGCCTGGAAACACGCCAAAAGTCAGCTTTCATAAGGACTCAACCGATAAAAGAACCTGTTGAAGACTTCGGACGTCTAGTGCGCCATTGCCGAACTAAGGAAAAACCCGGTTTCTGACAGTCTTAACTAAACGGTATTGGGTCTGTCTAGTCCAATTATTCTAGGAAGAAGTGTACAGGATAGACCGAATGGATCCATTACGTATTTTGCTGGTTGATGATCATTTGCTTTTCCGCAAAGGTCTGGTTCGTTTGCTGGACGCCCAACCTGATTTTGAGGTTGTGGGGGAGGCAGCTAACGGGTTGGAAGCGGTCGAACAGGCGCGGGTATTGCAGCCGGATTTGGTATTGATGGATATTCGTATGCCCATATGTGATGGATTGGAAGCGACCCGGCGCATCAAGGCTCAATTCTCCGGTATTCAGGTCGTGATCCTGACTGTTTCGGAGAGCGAGGAGGACTTGGTGACTGCCGCCCGATATGGGACGGATGGGTACTTGCTCAAGAATCTCAAGCCCGAAGTGCTTTTTCGGCAACTTCGGGGGGTGATGTATGGGGAAGCGCCTATCGCGCGGGCGATGACGGGTAAGTTATTGCGCCAGTTGGCGCTGCATAGCCGGCCCACCGTGCATCCTGAGGCGATGGATACCCTTTCGCCCCGGGAGTGTGAGGTTCTGGCCTTCGTTGCTCATGGATATTCCAATCAGGAGATTGCCGAGGAATTGGGGATCAGTGACAATACGGTCAAGAACCATTTGCACAATATTCTCACCAAGTTGAAAGCCAAGAACCGGACCGAGGCGGCGGCGTATGCTGTTAGCCTTGGGTTGGTTAATTTTCCTTAGTGTTGCAATCTGCCCAGGCATCGATCGGTCCACCAATTTGCCAACTCATAGTCCATTATGACTATTTATAGGTTGTGAATGGTTATAATGGACTATAGACGAATTGAGACGATGATAGTATAATTGACGCAGTTTACTGACTGGTAGTCATTATGCATCTTGTTAGTGTCTTCATCCTCTCCAATCAACCGCTCTTTGCCGAAGGGGTTCAAAGCCTCTTATCCGGCCAACCCGGGATCAAGGTCGTGGGCGTCGCGGAGGTCGCTTCCGATACCTTTACTCGCCTGAAAGAGGTCTCTCCCGATGTCGTTGTCATTGAGGCTATGGGAGGAGAACAGGGGCGGTTGGTGGCCCAGGTATTGAATGCCTTTCCCAAGACCAAGATCATTGGCCTGTCCCTGGAGGATAACCGGATCCACACCTATTACCAGCGTATGAAGCAGGGGCGCTGCGTTGAGGATTTGCTGGAGGCGATTCGAGGCCCGCTGGAACAGGAAAGCCGTAGTGTCGAGACATTACGGCTTTTTGTGTTGTTTCAAGGCCGTTACGGTCGACGGATTTTGGAAAATATCCGAGCATTTGCACCAGATCCCTGGGAGGTGGAGGATTGGCAGGCGCCTGCTGATCTCCCACCGGTAGTGGATGATCCATTGCCCTTTCTTCCCACGCGCTTTCCAGATTCAGACCTGATCCTTTCTTTGGGAGAAAGCGCCAGCGTGGCCCAGCTTTTACCCAGTATCGTGGAGCGAACGGGCGCCCAGGCTGTCATTGCGCCGGTCGATAATGTGACGTGGCTTCCAGAGGGCCTGGCGCGTCAGCTCAAGCGTTGGTTGACCGACCTGGGGGTGATAGCGGTATTTCCAAAACCTTTCTGCTCTCTGACGGAATGGAGCTGCGGTTTACGCCAGGAAGAAGTGTCTTACGAGAGTTTGTGGATCAGCCGGTTCGCGCGGCATTTTGGCCGACCGGTGTTCCGGGTGCAGGTGGATGCCGACTGTGCGCAGCATCCGGCGGATGAAAAGAGCAACAGGGGGCAGATTGAAGCGGTGGAGGTGGTGCGGGATACGCCCTGTGGATGTGGGCGGGCGGTTGCAGGTCAGTTGCTTGGCCTTCCTGCCTCCGAGGCGGTCATCCAGGCCGGATTGCTCCATCATCATTACCCCTGCCTGGCGACGATGTCGGTCGATCCTAACTTGGGCATCCCTTTGATCCACGTAGCGGGCGAGTTTATACGGCATACGGTGGAGGTCGGTGTTTCGTCATCCCTGTCTCAGGCGTCTACTGAAGGAGCCGCGGTGCTTCCCTTACGAATTTGAAGGAGCCGCGGTGCTTCCCTTACGAATTTGACGAGTGACGGATGACGAATTCGGTTTGTGTGTTGGGGTGGGGCAGACGGAGAAGACGAGCGACCAGCCGGCCTTCGCCTTTAGCATTTGAGTATTGGTAAGTTGAGATTAGCAGTTCGATAATATTAAAGGAGGTAATAATGCCAGTCAAGCGAGTTAAGCCAGTTCCTAGCGACATTGAGATTGCCCAGGCAGCGGAGCTGCTTCCTATTCGGGAGATCATGGAGCATCTGGGTTTGGCCGAAGAGGACGTCGATCTATATGGCAAGTGGAAGGCCAAGATCCACCTGGACGTCTTGGAGAAATTCAAGGATCGTCCGCAGGGCAAGTACATCGACGTGACAGCGATCACGCCGACGCCTTTGGGTGAGGGCAAGTCGACGACGATGGTTGGGCTAACCCAGGCCCTGGGTTCTGCGCTGGGTAAGAACGTGATGTGCTGCATCCGCCAGCCCAGTATGGGGCCGACCTTCAACATCAAGGGCGGCGCGGCCGGCGGCGGTTACAGCCAGGTTGTGCCAATGGAGGATTTCAACCTGCACCTGACCGGCGATATTCACGCCATCACTGTGGCCCACAACCTGGTCGCGGCGGCGCTGGATACGCGCATGTACCACGAGAGCCGCCAGAGTGACGCGGCGCTGAAACGGCGCGGCATCGATCGGCGGCTGGACATCGACCCCGACACCATTACCTGGAACCGTGTCGTGGACGTGTGCGACCGCAGCCTGCGCGAGATCGAGGTGGGGATCAACGACGCCGAGCGCAGCGAGTACTTCCCCCGCAAGACCGGTTACGACATCACTGTCGCCAGTGAGTTTATGGCGACCCTGGCGCTGGCGGCCAGCCTGGAGGACCTGCGCGAGCGGGTCGGCAAGGTCGTGATCGGCCTGGATAAGCAGGGGAACCCGGTCAACCTGGAGGATTTGAAGATCGCCGGTGCTGTGACCGTCTTGCTCAAGGATGCGCTGATGCCCAACCTGATGCAGACGCTGGAAGGACAGCCGGCCTTCGTGCATTGTGGCCCGTTCGCCAACATCGCCCACGGCAACTCCTCAATCATCGCCGACCAGATCGCGCTCAAGCTCGCCGATTACGTGGTCACCGAGAGTGGCTTCGGCGCCGACATCGGAATGGAGAAATTTTTCAACATCAAGTGCCGTTACTCCGGCCTGATCCCCAACGCGGTGGTCCTGGTCGCGACGGTGCGGGCGCTGAAGATGCACGGCGGCGGCCCCAAGGTCAGCCCCGGCGCTCCGCTGGATCAGGCGTACACGGAAGAAAATCTCGAGTTGTTAGAGGCTGGCTTGCCCAACCTGGGCGCTCACATCAAGAACGCCCTGGGATTCGGCATTCCCGTCGTCGTCGCCGTGAACCGCTTCACGACCGATACCGACGCCGAGACCGAGATGATCCGCGAATACGCCATAGCGCAGGGCGCTTATGAATCGGTGCCCACCACCCACTGGACCAATGGCGGCGATGGCGCGGCGAAATTGGCCGAGGCCGTGGTCGAGGCCTGCGAGCAGCCCAGCGATTTCGAGTTCCTCTATCCCCTGGACTGGACGATCAAGCAGAAGATCGAGCACATCGCCAAGAAGATCTACAGCGCCAAGGACGTGGAATACTCGGAACTGGCCGAAAAACAGATCGCCAACTACGAGAAGGCCGGTTTCGGCAACCTGCCGATTTGTATGGCGAAGACCCACCTCAGCATCAGCCACGATCCCTTGGTCAAGGGCGCGCCCAGCGGTTTCACGCTGCCGGTGCGCGAGGTGCGGGCCAGCGTCGGGGCGGGCTTTATCTACCCATTGATCGGAACGATGAGCACGATGCCCGGTTTGGCGACTTACCCGGCGTATATGGATATTGATATCGACCTGAAGACGGGCAAGATCGTCGGCCTGTCGTAATGGGCTGGTATACTGGTATACTGGTATACCAGTATACCGGTATACCAGTATACCAGTATACCAATATTGGAGGTAATGAATATGGAAAAGATGGCGCTTGACGTACCGAACCTCTGGGCGGATCATCACGTGTTGGACGTGCGGGATGCATTGGCGAGCCTGGAGGGGATAGGCGACGTATACGTCAGCTCGGCCTGGAAACAGATCTTGGTCAACTATGACGCTGATAAGACGGATGAAGCGACGATTGAGAAGGCGTTGCTAGACGCTGGATATCCTGTTGGAGAGGGCGGCGTGCCCATCCTGGTGGAGCCTAACGACCTCCGCCGGGATCCCCAGTGGGAGATTCTGGGGGCACGTCTGACGCAGACGAATCGAGCTGATCTTGAGATGTCGGGCGAGTTCCGACGATACTAGGAGGTTTGGAATATGGCGAAGAAAAAAGGTCGAACGCCGGAGGAGACCAGTCGAGATCCAGCGACGATCACCTTGATTGAGCGGGCCTGTGCGATTGAGGCGGAAACCGCTTTCGCGCGGGCCGATGCGATGCAGGCCTGTAACATTGGCGGTGCTGGTTTGTGTTGCAAGAATTGTTCGATGGGCCCTTGCCGCCTGGTGGGCAAGGCGACCCGGGGCGTCTGCGGCGCGACGCTGGAAACGATAGCGGCCCGCAATTTCGCGCGCGCTGTGGCGGCGGGGGCCTCGGCTCACTCCGACCACGGTCGCGGGCTGGCTTATACCCTGTTGGAGGCGGCCGAAGGGCACGCGCCCGATTATGGCGTGCGAGACGCTTTCAAGCTGTTGGAAGTGGCCGGGTATCTCGGTGTCGCGGTAGAGGATGAAGAGGGAATGCGGCCAGTCGATGAAATCGCGCGGGACGTGGCCCTGGCTGCCCTGAAAGAATTCGGCCGGATCGACGGCGAACTCTTGTACCTGAAACGAGCGCCAATGAAGCGCCAGCAGATCTGGCACGAGCAGGACATCGCCCCGAGGAACGTCGATCGGGAGGTCGTCGAGTTGCTCCACCGCACCCACGTCGGCAATGACCAGGACGCCGAGCACATTCTCGATCACACTATGCGCTGCGCCCTGGGCGATGGGTGGGGCGGGTCGATGCTGGCGACCGACCTTTCCGACATCCTCTTCGGCACGCCGGCGCCGGTCCGTTCTGATTCTAACCTGGGTGTGCTTCGAGATAACATGGTCAACATCGTCGTCCACGGTCACGAGCCGACGCTTTCGGAGATGATCGTCGCGGCGGCCCAGGATCCGGAAATTATCGCGTATGCCAAGAGCAAAGGGGCCGAGGGGATTCAGTTGGCCGGTATCTGCTGCACGGCCAACGAGACACTGATGCGGCAGGGCGTCCCCCTGGCAGGGAACTTCTTGCAGCAGGAATTGGCCGTCCTCACCGGCGCGGTCGAGGCCATCGTGGTCGACGTCCAGTGCATTTTCCAGGGACTGGTGCCCTTGGCCGAGCGTTTCCACACCGAAGTCATCACTACCTCGCCCAAGGCGAAGATCACCGGGGCTACACATATCGAGTTCGAGGAGAGCCGAGCCCTGGAGATCGCTAAGCAGATCGTTCGCCGGGCTATTGATCACTTCCCCGAGCGGGGTGATACGACGATCCCTGACGTCCATAGTCCCCTGGTGCCGGGTTTCTCCCACGAGTACATCGACTATGCTTTGGGGGGCTTCTATCGCGGGTCGTTGCGTCCGCTCAACGACGCCATCATGGCCGGGCGGATCCGCGGCGTGGTGGCTAACATCGGTTGCAACAACGCCCGGGTGTGTCACGACGAACTCCACCGGCACGTCGTGGAGGAGTTCCTCAAGAACGATATCCTGGTGGTAGAGACCGGGTGTGGCGCCATCGCCAGCGCCAAGCAGGGGTTGATGACGCCCGAGGCGGCCCTGGAGGTCGCTGGGCCGGGGCTGCGCGAGGTATGCGAGACGGTGGGTATACCGCCAGTGCTCCACATGGGCTCTTGCGTGGACAACTCCCGCATCTTGACCGTGCTCTCGCAGATGGCGACCGAGGGCGGGTTGGGCGAGGACATCGCCGACATCCCCGCCGTGGGTATGGCGCCGGAATGGATGAGCGAGAAGGCGCTTTCCATCGCCACCTACTGCGTGGCTTCGGGCGCTTACGTGATTCTCGGCGGGAGCGACGGGCCTGTCTCGGGCAGCGAGGAAGTGCTCCGCTTGATGAGCGATGGCTGGGAAGAAAAGGTCGGCGGTCGTCTGGAGTTTATCGAGGAGGCGGAGGAAATCGTGCGCCGCTCTATCGCCCACATCGACGCCAAGCGAGAGGCGCTCGGCCTGGACGAGTACGATGCCAGCAAGTGGGGACAAAGCGGTGATCGACGTATGCCTGAATTGCTCAATCTTCCGCTGGAAGAGCGAATCGAAGCTGCTTATGGAGGTCGCTGATCGTTTATCGCTGATCGCTGATGGCTTATCGCTGATCGTTGGAGGGGGGTATGGCTTTTCGTTTTGAGCGTTTGAAGATATGGCGGCTGGCGCGGGAGTATTCGGCCCATATCTACGACGCGTTTCCCCCAGCACGAGTGATATGGATTGACTGACTAGTTGAACCGGGCCGTGAATTCCGTTGCCTTGAACATCGCCGAGGGAGCGGGGCAGGATACAAACGCCCAGTTCCGCCGCTATCTAGGCATTGCCAACGGTTCCGTCTGTGAAGTGGTCCGTGGGCTTTTCCTGGCCCTCGACCGCGAGTACGTCGATCAGCCAACTCATGAGCGTCTCTACGACGAAGGAGACAGACTCATTCGCACCATCACCAACTTCCGCAAAACCCTGCGTTAAACGATACGCGATGTGCGACAAGCGATACGCGACACGCGAAAAAGGAGTCTATTAAATGTCAAAATACATAGCTACAAGAGCGATTCGGGGAGCTAACGGGCTGGTAGCCGAGGCGGATGCGTTGCTCAAAAAAGCCATCGCCGAGAAGGGCGCCGACACGCCCGTGGCTTTCCCCAACACCGCTTATTTTTTGCCCGTTACGTATGGTATGTTAAATCACAAGGTCGAGACCTTGGGGGATCTGGAACCATCGTTGGCCCACGCCAAAAAGCTGCTACACCCGCTACCCGACGAGGAATTGTGGGTGCCGTACTTGGGCGAGACGCTGGATAGCGGCATGGCGACCCTGTTGGCCGCCGAGGCCATTGAGGGCGTCCGCTTCGTCTATGGCCAGGAACCGACGCCTTACCCGGGGTTGGAACTGACCGGCGGCACCGAATATCCCGATTTCAAGGGGGATGGTCATCTCAATGGACCCATCGACGACATACAGTTGCGCTCGTGGGGCATCCAGTTGGTAGATGGGCGGATGCCCGGCTTCGCCGCCCTCGTCGGCAAGGCACGTTCCAACGAGGCGGCCGTCAACATCGTGCGCGAGCTGCAGAAGCGTAACATCCTGATCTTCCTCTGCGGCAATGTCAATGGCCGCTCGGTGATCGACCAGTTACAGGAAGAGGGCGTCGAGATGGGCTACGACACGTACATCGTGCCCTTCGGCAAGGATACCATCTCGGCCATTTACCCGATGGGTTTCGCCACCCGTTCCGCGCTAACCTTCGGCGGTCTGAAGGCCGGGCAGTGGCGCGATATCATGATCTACAATAAGTTCCGCGTCTTCGCCTTCGTGTTAGCGCTGGGCGAGGTCGACGACCTGAAGTACGCGGCGGCGGCGGGCGCGATTTCCTATGGCTTCCCGACCATCGCCGACACGGTGATCCCGGAGATCCTGCCCACCGGCGTGACCCGTTACGAGCACGTCATCTCGATGCCGTGGAACGAGATCGACGCCGAGACCGACGCCGAGAAAGCGGCCAAGTTCGTCCAGCGGGCGATCGAGGTGCGCGGCGTCAAGATCAAGATCACCGAGGTGCCAGTGCCGGTGCCCTACGGTTCTGCCTTCGAGGGCGAGGTCGTGCGGCGGGCCGATATGCGGGTCGAGTTCGGCGGCAAGCACAGCCGCGCCTTCGAGTACCTGCGCATGGCGCCGATGGACGAGGTCGAGGACGGCAAGGTGGAGATCGTCGGGCCGGACTTCGAGGACGTCGAGGTCGGCGGCACGATGGATCTGGGGTTCGTGATCGAGGTCGCCGGTCGCAAGATGCAGGAGGACTTCGAGCCGGTGTTGGAGCGACAGTTGCACTACTTCGTCAACGCCGCGTCGGGCATTCAGCACATCGGGCAGCGGGACATCACATGGATCCGCATCTCGAAGACGGCGGCCGAGAAGGGTTTCGATCTATCCCATTTCGGCAAACTCATGCACGCCCGCTTCCACGCCGACTTCGGCGCGATTGTGGACAAAGTGCAGGTCAAGATCATCACCGATCCCGAATTGCACGCCGAGTGGCTGGCGAAAGCGCGGGATGCTTACGAATTCCGCAACCAGCGTCTGGCCGATCTGACCGATGAGGCGGTCGAGACCTTCTACGATTGCACGCTCTGTCAATCCTTCGCGCCGACCCACGTGTGCATCGTCAGCCCGGAGCGGCTGGGGTTATGCGGTGCCTACAACTGGCTGGACTGCAAGGCGTCCCACCAGATCAACCCCACCGGCCCGAACCAGCCGATCTCCAAGGGGAATCTCATCGACCCAGTCAAGGGCTACTGGACCGGCACCAACGAGGCCGCCGTCAAGAACTCCCAGGGGACGGTCGAAGAGGTCGCGATGTACTCCATCATGGAGAACCCGATGACGGCCTGTGGCTGTTTCGAGTGCATCGTGATGTACATCCCAGAGGTCGAGGGTGTGATGGTCGTCAGCCGGGAGGATCCGAGCATGACGCCGGCCGGCATGACCTTCTCGACGTTGGCCGGTATGGCCGGCGGTGGGTTGCAGACGCCGGGCGTGATGGGGGTCGGGAAGTTCTATCTGACCAGTCCCAAGTTCATCTCGGCCGACGGTGGCTTCAAGCGCGTCGTCTGGATGTCCAGCTTCCTCAAGGACAGTATGACCGAGGAGTTCAAGATGGTCGCCGAGCGTGAGGGCGTGCCCGATTTGGTGGACCGCATCGCCGACGAGCGCGATGTGACGTCAGTGGACGAACTGGTCGAGTGGATCAAGGAAAAGGATCATCCGGTACTCGAAATGGGCGTCATGCGCGCCGAATCGGGCGAGGTAGAGGCTGCGCCCAAGGCGCCAGCCGCCGCTAAAGAAGAGGCGCCAAAGGCGAAAGTAGAGGCCAAGCCGGCAGAGAAAGCGCCGGAGAAGGCGCCGCTCGTCGAAGAGGCCAAGCCGGTCTCCAAGCCAGCGCCTGCACCAGCACCCACGCCAGCGACAGAGTTACCGGCCGATGCCAATGTGCAGCAAATTGCCCAGGCCAGCGCCGACATCGTTCTGGGCAGCATCCGTAATGCCCTGACGGCCGCGTTGCGTGAACTGGGCGGCGTCGCCCCGGAGATGCCAGCCGCGCCGACGGCGCCGGCCGTACAGCCGGTAACCGAGCGCGAGGCTGAACCCGAGATCGCAGAGCCGAAGCGCGCGCG
>DSAR01000392.1 GCA_011046405.1 Chloroflexota bacterium
CCACCCGCCAGATCGTCTGCCATTGGGTGGCCCCCATCGACAACCCGGCGTCCCGGTAGCTCTTGGGAACCGCGTCCAGCGCGTCCTCCGCCACGCTGATGATGGTCGGCAACGACATATAGGCCAGGATGAGCGCGCCGGTGAAGGCGGTCAGGCCGGTCGGCGCGCCCAACGTCTCGCGCACCAGGGGCGCCACCAGCGTCATCCCGAAGAAGCCCAACACGACCGAGGGGATGCCAGCCAACACCTCGATCATCGGTTTGAGCAGTTCGCGCACCCAGGCCGGCGCCACCTCGCGCACCAGGACCGCCGTCGCCACGCCCAGGGGCAGCGCGATGGCGATGGCGGTCACGGTGATCAGGAGCGACCCCAAGAGCAAGGGGACTACGCCAAACAGATCAAACGAGGGATACCACAGGACGCCCATGAGGTTGTCCACAGGCACCTCGAAAAAGAAGGGCAAGCCCTCCCGCGCCAGGAACAGGAAGATGAGTAGCACAAAAGCGATGCTGGAAAATCCCAGGACGCGGATCAGCGCTTCGATGAAAAATTCAAGCCAGCGACGGCGAGAAACGAACGACTCGTCTACTATGTTCAATGGAAAAAAACTCCTACTCCAACGGGACGAAACCCAGTTCTGAAACCAACGATTGCCCATCACTGAGAATCCAATCCAGGTAAACGGCGATCTCCCCGCTTGGCTCACCGGCGGTGTACATATAGAGCGGGCGCGAGATCGGGTAAGAACCATCGTTGACCGTCTGGACCGACGGCAGCACGTAGGGAGCGTCGGCGTCCCGGGCCACGGCGACCATCTTCTGATCGTGGGTCACGTAACCCAGCCCGTCGTAACCGATGGCGTTGGGATTCTGCCGTACCTCGGCGCTGATCCCCTCGGACGAGGGCATCAGGAGCGTGTCGGGCGAGAACAACAGATCGCTCCCCTTATCACCCAACCGGACCACGTTCTCCAGGAAATAGATGTAAGTGCCGGAGTTCGATTCCCGCGAAAGAAGTACGATAGGTCGGTCTTCACCCCCCACCTCTCGCCAGTTGGTGACCTTCTGTATGTAGATATCGGAAATCTGCTGCAACGTGAGACCATCCACCGGATTCGAGGGATGGACGACGACGGCGATGGCGTCGCGGGCCACGACAAACTCCACCGGATCGATGCCGTTCGCCCGGGCCGCGTCGATCTCCTCCGGCTTCATCCCCCGCGAGGCGTTGGCGATGTCGACCGTGCCGTTGATCATCGCCGCGATACCCGTCCCGGACCCGCCACCGGTGACGGAGATACGCACGTCGGGATAAGCGTGGATGTAGGCCTCGGCCCAGGCGAGGGCCAGGTTGACCAGTGTGTCGGAACCTTTGTTCTCAATCGTGCTCGCCGCCCCGGGCGCGCTATCCGCCGCGTCGGTCTGCCCCGACCGGCAACCGGCGACAATCAACGCCAACAGCACGATCAGTACCGATAAATTGAAAGTTGTGGGTATGGGAAAGATCCGTCGAAAAAGGAAGGTGGATTTCGACGGCGAGAAAGATGCTGCCTTACGGGTATCACATTGCATGCAAAAATAGCCCTGGATATGAGATAGGACAAACAGCGCAATACCAAAAATCCAGGACAAATTGTAACAGACATGGCGTTAACGTCAAGTTTATCTGATCGCTTCCAAACTCACCCCCTCCGACTCCTTGACGTCCAATTCCACCATGTCGCCGGTGACGGTGAAGATCACCCGCTCGCAGATGTTGGTCACCCGGTCGGCGGCCCGTTCCAGGTTGTGGGCCACCCACAACAGGTAATTCGCCCGCTCGATCTCGGCGGGATCGGCCAGGATATAGGTGACCAGTTCGCGATACACCTGGTTGTAGAGACAATCCACGTCATCGTCCTCACGCGGGATGGCGCGTGCCGCTTCGACGTCCCGCTGCACGAACGCCTCCAGCGCCCGGTGCAGCATGTCGCAGGCCTTCTCCGCCATCAGCGGCACATCGACCAGGGGTTTGATCAACGGACGCTGGCCCAGCATCAACGTAATCCGGGCGATGCCCTTGGCGTAATCGCCGATGCGCTCCAACTCGTGGGTGATGTCCAGCACGGCCGCGATGGTCCGCAAATCGACCGCCATCGGCTGCTGGGTGGCGACCAAGGCCACCGCCTGCTCCTCGATCTCGAAGCGCTTCTGGTTGATCCGGCGATCCTGAGCGATGAGACGCTCCGCGCCCGCCCGATCCCGTCGCTTCAGCACAGCGACTGATTCCATGATGGCGCTTTCCACCATACTGCACAGCACCAGGGTCTCGTCCTGCAAATGACGCAATTCCCGTTCAAACATCTCTCGCACCATATGAGCTCCTATTCGGTCTCCACACCTTCGAGGTAGGCGAACACCCGCTCCCGCAGGCCATCCCGCACCTGGCGGAAAACGGCCAACTGTTCCTCTTCACTACCGGTCACCGCTGCTGGATCGGGGAAACCCAGGTGAACCGTGCGCCCCCGCCCCAACCAGACCGGGCAATTGGCGGCGGCGTGATCGCACACCGTCACCACGAGATCGAAGGTCTCGTCCCGGAACTCGTCGGTCGATTTCGAGCGCTGATGGGAGATATCGATTCCCAATTCCGCCATCGCCTGTACCGCCAACGGGTGGACGTGACCGCTCGGTTCCGTCCCGGCCGAAAACGCCGTCCAGCGCTCGCCCAAAAAGTGATCGACCAGCCCTTCCGCCATCTGGCTGCGGGCTGAATTGCCCGTGCATAAAAACAATACCTTCCGCCGACTCATCCAAACCTCCCGGTGATATAATCCTCGGTCTGCTTGTGTTTGGGATTGGTGAACAGGCTCTTGGTGGGGCCGTACTCCACCAGATAGCCGCCCCGATCCTCGTTCATCATAAAGAAAGCGGTAAAATCGGATGCCCGCGCCGCCTGCTGCATGTTGTGCGTCACGATGACGATGGTGTAATCCTCTTTCAGTTGTTGGATCAACTCCTCGATGCGCAGCGTGGCGATCGGGTCCAGCGCCGAGGCCGGCTCGTCCATCAGGATCACCTCCGGCTGAACGGCCAACGCCCGCGCGATGCAGACCCGCTGTTGCTGGCCGCCGGAGAGGGCCAACGCCGATTTGCCCAGGTCGTCCTTGACCTCGTCCCAGATCGCCGCCCGCCGCAGGCTGCGCTCGACGATCTCGCCCAATTGCCCCCGATCGGTGATCCCATTGACGCGCGGACCGTAGGCCACGTTGTCGAAGATCGACTTGGGGAACGGATTGGGCCGCTGGAAGACCATGCCCACGTATCGCCGCAACTCGACCTGGTCCATGCCAAACAGATCGGCGCCATCCATCAAGACCTCGCCATCGACGCGCACGCCCGGGATCAAGTCGTTCATCCGGTTGAACGTGCGCAGAAAGGTGGACTTGCCACAGCCCGAAGGGCCGATGATGGCCGTGATCTCGTTGGCCGGTATCTTGATGTCGACGCTGCACAACGCTTGAAACTGTCCGTAATAGAGGCAATAATCCTTGACCTGCAATTTCGCGCCATTCATTGACATATATTATCTCCCCTTCAATCCCGCGGTCAGACGTCGCGAGATCAAATTGATCGCCAGGTTAATCATGACAATCGTCACGATGAGAATCGCCCCCGTGCCCATCGCTTTTTCGAAGGCCCGGGTATCCATCGCCAGGTAGTAGACGTGCAAAGCCATCGTGCGCCCGCCCTGTTTGATCGACTGGGGCGCGTGATGGCTGCCACCCAGGGTGACGAAGAAGACCGCCGTCTCGCTGACGATGCGCCCCACGCTGAGGACGATGCCGGTGATGATACCCGGCGCGGCCGCTGGCAACACGACCTGCCAGATCGTCTGCCACTTGGTGGCGCCCAGCGCCAGGCTGCCCTCCCGGTAAGCGCGCGGCACGGCCCGCAGCGCTTCCTCGCTGGCCCGGATGATGACCGGCAACACCAGGCAAGCCCCGGCGAGAGAGGCCGAAAGCAGCGAGAACCCGCCCGTGAGCGCGTTCAACGTGACGACGAAGAGCGCATAGCCAAATAGACCGAAGATGATCGAAGGCACCCCCGCCAAAAGTTCCACGCCAAAGCGGGCGACGCTGACTAGGAAGGCCGTCAGGCCACTGGTCCCCTGCCCCTCGCCCGCGTATTCCACCAGGTAGATCGCCGCGCCGATGCCCAAGGGGGCTGCAATCGCCGCTGTCAGGAGCACCAGGTAAACGGTCGTGACGAGCGTCGTCGAAATACCTCCCTCGGCCGAAAGGCCGCCGCGCGGGGGCGTCGCGAGGAATTCCCAGTCGACGACGCGGGCGCCCTCCACGAGCACGTATCCCACCACGAGCAGAAGCACGACGACGGTCAAAATCGCCGCCAGCCACATCAAGGCGAAAGCCAGCTGTTGAATGACGTGACGCTGGGCGATGTTCGATTTCTGCGCCCCGCCCGATAAACGCACACCTATCTGTCGTATAGAGGCCTCTCGAGCCATCGCTCTATTCCCCCATCAAGTCGCTTCGCCACGCATCAACAGGCGAGCCGAACTATTGACAATGATAATCAGCACGAAGAGCACCACGCCGGTGGCGAAAATCGCGCTCTCGTGCAGGCCGGTCGCGTAGGCGATCTCGACGGCGATGTTGCCCGTCAGCGTCCGGGCCTGGCTGAGGACGATGGTCAATGGATTATCGTTCAACGGCTGGGGGACGATGACCGAATTCCCGATCACCATGATCATGGCCATCGTCTCGCCCAACGCCCGCCCCACCCCCAGGATAATGGCGGCAACGATGCCCGAGCGAGCGGCGGGGATGATCACGCGGACGATGGTCTGCCAATGGGTCGCGCCCAACGCCAGCGATCCTTCCTTGTACTGCCGGGGGACCGCCCGAATGGCGTCCTCGGCGATATTGGTGATCGTCGGCAGGATCATCACCGCCAGGACCATCGAGGCGGAAAGCAATCCGAAACCGGTGTTACGCGATGCGGGAATCTGCCGCACCAGCGGCACCAGGACGACCATGCCGAACAGGCCGTAGACCACCGATGGAATGCCCGCCAGAAGTTCCAGCGCCGGGCGCACGATCTCGCGCATCCAATTGGGCGCCACCTCGGCCAGGAAAATCGCCCCGCCCACAGCCAGGGGTAGCCCGAGGATAATAGCGCCCAGCGTGACGAGCACCGATCCTATAATCATCGCCAGAATGCCGAAACTGCCCTGCCCCGGCCGCCAGACGGTTCCGATCAGCAGGTCAGCCATACCGATCTCTCGGAAGGCCTGGATCGACTCACGGGCGGTGAAAAAGAGAATCAAAAACACGATGAAGATCGCGCCCATCGCGCTCAAGAAAAGAACGTACTGCACGCCTCGATCGACAAATTTCCTCATAGCAAGACCTCGATAGTAAAACGCAAATGCGCAAAACGTAAGACAACGCTGCCATGATAGCGCGTCACCATTAACGGAACGTTAAGAACGCGTTAGGCTTTCTTTAAGATTTTACTCGCTTTCTATAAAAAAACCTGAATGGTTCCGTAGGAGACACTTAATCCGTGAGCCATAATGCCTAACCGCACAGGTCGAAAGACTTGTCAGTCGATCAGCTTCCCAAACCATAACCTGGTGACAGATCTTGAGGTAACCGTTCAGGCCAGGGGAACATTGGACACAAATTTTCACAGATTCACACAGATTGAGGCCATCAAGCAGGCCTTACTTGGCACTCGATGGAAAAAATCTGTGCAATCTGTGTCGATCTGTGTCCCATCGTTCAATCCCCTGAACGCTTACATCTTGACTTCTCGGTTATCGAACGTACAATAACTAAGATTCTCGCGCGAATATCAAATTAAATTGAGCAACGACGATGATTTCAGGGGAGGGTTCTGTATGTCCCAATCACACCTGCGCCCGGGCAGCCTGGTACTTTACAAGCAGGATCCAGCGCGTGTCACGGCGGTCGACAAGAAAATCCAGATTGAGTTACCGGAAGGCGAGCGCCTGAGCGTCCGGCCCAAAGACGTCACACTGCTCCATCCGGGGCCAGCGCCCGCCCCCGACGCGCTTCAGCCAAAGACCGGGGAGACAAAGACCGCCTGGGAACTACTCAGCGGGGGCGCAACCGATCTGGCGGAACTGGCCGAACTGGCCTACGGCGCATTCACCCCCTCCACGGCCTGGGCTGCGTGGCAGTTCGTAGAGAACGGCCTCTATTTCCACGGTACGCCGGAGGAGATTATCGCTCACACGGCGGAGGCGGTTGCCCGGGAAGAGGCGGATCGCGCAGCCAGGGCAGCAGAGCGCCAGGCCTGGTCCGCTTTTCTTGACCGGGTTCGGATCGGAGAATTTGCGCCAGAAGACGAGAATGCCCTGCGAGACGTAGAGATGCTGGCCCTGGGCCAGACCGAGGGTAGTCGTGTGCTCAACGAATTGAAACGCTCCGAAACGCCGGAAAATGCCCACGCCCTCTTGCTCGAACTCGGCTACTGGGATCATACCATCGTCCCCTACCCTCAGCGGCTCAATTTGGCCACCACGCCACCCGCGATACAGCTTCCCGAATTACCCGACGAGGGCCGGGTCGACTTGACACACCTGCCCGCCTTCGCCATTGACGACGAGGGCAGCCACGATCCCGACGACGCCATCAGCTTGGAAAAAACATCCGCAGGCCAACGCCTGTGGGTACACATCGCCGACGCGGCTGCCCTGGTGCACTCCGGACACCCCGCCGACCTGGAGGCCCGTAGCCGAGGCGCCACGCTCTACCTGCCTGATGGCAACACACCCATGCTGCCCCGCCAGGCCGTCCAACGGCTGGGGATGGGTCTGCAGGAGACGTCGCCGGCCCTGTCCTTTGGTATAGACCTGGACGACGCGGGCCACATCCAAGAGATCGAAATTGTGCCAAGCTGGGTGCAAGTCACACGTATGACCTACGCAGAGGCCGAGGCGACGATTGAAAAAGCACCCCTGGCGCCGCTGTACCGGGTGGCCCAGGCCTACCATGCCCGCCGTCAAGCCCACGACGCCATCGAGCTGCAATTGCCTGAGATCAGTATACACGTGCAGGCGGATGGGCGCGTCGCCATTCGCCCTATTTTGCCACTCAGGAGCCGCGCCCTGGTACGAGAGATGATGCTGATGACAGGAGAGGCCACGGCCCGTTTCGCCCTTGAGCGTGACATAGCGCTTCCCTTCGCCACCCAGGCCCCACCCGAGACCGAGGAACGCCCCACCGAAACGGACCTGGTCGGGATGTACGCCCTACGGCGCCACCTCAGGGGCAGCCAATACAGCACCGTGCCGGCACCCCACGCCGGCCTGGGATTAGCGATCTACGTGCGAACGACGAGCCCCCTGCGCCGGTACATGGACCTGGTCGTCCACCAACAATTGCGCGCCCATTGGCGCAATGAACAGGAAAAGGAAAATGAAAACGAAGCGGTGCTGGATACGCAAGACATCCTGGAACGTATCGGGGCCATCGAATCGCTAGAGTATAACATCCGCCGGGCCGAACGGTTCGCCCGCCAACACTGGACCCTGGTCTACTTGCTGCAAAATCCCGAGTGGTGTGGCGAGGGCATCCTGGTGGACAAATACCGCGACCGGGGCACCGTGCTCATTCCAGAATTAGATCTGGAACCACAGATTCACCTACCGGAGGATTTGCCCTTAAATGGCATCGTATCTCTCAAAGTGACAGAGGTGCATCTGGCCAAGCTGGAGGCATACTTCCGAATCGAGTAATCGAGTAATCGAGTAAAAGAGTAGATGGAGAGCAGATCTCCCCGCAGCGACGCTCAAACCAACGGACGACAGGAGGCATTCGATGGCCCAAGTAGCCTTTTAAAGGAGGAAAGGAGGAAAGGAGGAAAGGAGGAAAGGAGGAAAGGAGGTATCATCTCAATAATACGGGGCAAACTCGCTCGGGCCGGTCTCCTGACCGTGCCCGCTGCGGCTCGGTCGGGAGACCGGCCACAGCTCCCCAATATTGAGAAGATACGGGGAAGTGTTGATTTCTCCAGGCTGGGGGCGGAGGATTCGAACCCCCACATACGGAGTCAGAGTCCGCTGTCCTACCATTAGACGAGCCCCCAGGGTAATCGATGGCTATTCTACCATGATTTCTGGACTTGGCAAGATGGAGAGTTTCTATTCTGTCAGGTCCGTTTCCTGGCCGGCATTGATCTCGTGCCAGCCGGCAACGACGGGCAACGCCAGGCGGAAGATACTGCCTTGATTGGGGCCTGGGCTTTGCACCTGGGTTCGCCCGCCATGGACCTTGGCCACGTAGCGCACGAAGGCCCAGCCGACGCCCAATCCCTCGCGACCCCGGCGCAGGGTGTCTGCGTCTTGTTCGAAGGGTTGTCCCAGAAGTTCCAGACGCTCTGGTGTTAAGCCCACGCCGGTGTCGGAAATCTCGATGGTCAGCCACCCCTTCACTTCTAAGGCGTGAATCTGTACCTTCCCTCCGGGGGCGTTGAATTTCACAGCGTTGTGGGCCATTTGGAAGACCGCCTCTCCCAGAAGTTCTGGGTCGACGTATACCTTGGATAGTTGCTCTGGGACGCTGATCTGGAAGTCGATCTGGCGCGCCTGAGCCATAATTGACGCTGGCTGCACAGCATCGGGAATGATGGCGTGCAAAGAGACATAGCTGGGTTGTGGTTCTCGTCGCTTGTTCACCAACTCGGCAAACTTGACCACGCCGTTGACCAGGCGGTGCAATTGCTCGATCTCGGTGGATAGATCGTCTACGACGTTTTGGACATCGGTCGACAGGTCCTCCCGCTGGCGCTGTAAAACCTGCAGGGCGATGCCGATAGAAGCAAAGGGAGTCATCAGCTCGTGGGTCACTGCGCTGAGGAATCCGGCCTTGAGCCGGTCGAGCTCGCTCAAACGTTTCTGGGCCAGCTCCAAAGAGCGTCGTTCTTCCCGCTCTCGCTCGTACAGATCCCGCCACTCGAGGGCGAAGACCTCCAGTTGATCGGCCGGTATAGCGGAGATGTCGTCGCCACTGAAGTGTGGTTCGACGAGCTGCCCGGTCAGCACTTCCTTGACCAGGGCGATCAATTCGGTGGGGCTAAAGGGTTTCGTCAGATACTCGACGGCGCCCGCTGCGATACCGATCTTGCGATCCATCTTCTCTCCTTTGGCGGTGACGAAGACGACAGGAATGTCACAGGTCTCCGGGTCGGTCTTGAGGGTAGCGCATACCTCGATACCCGAGCGCCCCGGCATCATGATATCGAGCAAGATCATATCCGGTTGCATCGCCCGGGCCAGGGCCAGCGCTTGCTCGCCATCGTAGGCGATGATGGTTTCCAAACCTTCCAGATCAAGCGTCGCGGCGATGGCTTTGGCAAGCGCTTTTTCGTCTTCGGCGATGAGAACAGTTTGTTTGGGTGGAGGGGATGTTTCTGTATTCATTGGCCAAGTTCCTCACTTGTCTTTGCTGGGCATTTTTATTCGTCTTTTTGATCCAGGATAGGCAGTTTTTCTCCCAAGATGGGAGTTGGATGGTGCACGTTGACGTCCCACCAGGCCAGCGCCAGGGCCAGATATTCGCGGATCTCCCACCGATAGCGGCGCCGCGTGTAATCCTGCCTATCAGCCAGAATGGCGACCGTATCCAATCCCAGTGCATCGCATACGTAGAGTGACCGGGCAGCGTGGAAACGCTGGGTAACGACTACGGCTTGATCCAGACCGAAGATGGCTTGGGCTCGATAGCAGCTGTCGTACGTTCGTCTACCGGCGTAATCGAGAACCACATCCTCTTCTGGCACCCCCAACCTCAGGGCATATTCTCGCATAGCTTGTGGCTCATTATAATCGATGAAGCGGTTGTCGCCGCTCAGGAGCAGTTTTTGAACCACGTTAGCGTGATACAGATCGGCAGCTGTAGCAACTCGATCGGCGAGTATTGGGGTAGGAGTTCCGTCGGCCCACAGGCCAGCTCCCAACACCAGGGCCACGGCGTGGGGCGGCACCTCTTCGACCTGGGTATAGATGTGATGCTGGAACTTGCGCTCGATCCACAGGCGCAGTCCGCCCAACAGCGTGATGGCCAGGATCATGAGCCCGGTCAAGATGATGATGAGTCGTCCGTATCCTTTTGATATTCTGGGTATCATCTTCATATTTCGGATGCTTTGTATCCGCTGCCTAGCAGCGCGCGCACTACAAACCTTGTAACTGCTCAGCATATATGTGCAGAGCGGATTACAATCCGCGCCGATGGCGCACGGGCTATTGGCTAGGTAGTAACGGAAGCTAACACGTTGCCTGCAAGTGGCCGGATCACGATCCGGCTTCCGGATTGTGATCCGGCGGGCGCAAGGTGAGTAGATACCAAACCTTAACTAAACCGTATTGCCTTCAGGCCCTCACGGTAATGCGTGAACGACACGGGTCAGCGTATCCACATCAGGCGCCTGTGCCAGTGTCACGTAGTGAGCGACACGAGCGACGTAGACGCCCCCACTTTCGATTTCCCACCAGTTCCCTATCAGGCCGCCAGGAGGCTCGATAGGCCACGCCGGCAGGTATTGCTGTCCGACCATAGTCTGGAGCGTGGTCTCGAATGCCATCGCATCGCTGGCGGTATCCCAGATAGTGCGCCAGACCAGTACCTGGTTGTTCGACCCATCCTTCCACTTGACGAATGTGTCACCGTTCCATCCATCGGCCACGTTCTGCGCGGAGTCGGGGGACAATATAGCTTCGAGGTACAGACAAATCACGAATTCGCCGAAGGTATCTTGGAGCGTCAATGTCCAATCGGGGCCGAGGACGTCGCCCAGGTTGGGGATAGTGACACGGGTCACCCGGTCTGTATTCGCCAGGTAGCGCTCTGGGTGTAGGATATGCTCAGTCGACCGGGGTGGATTGGCGTAAGCGCGATTGATCGCCGCCCATCCTTCGGCTTCTAGCAGGGCTTCTGCAAATCGACGGCCTTCCCAATAAGGAAAACGCTGTATTCGGGCCCAATGCTCAGCTTGTTCGAGTTTTTCGCCGTAGTCAGGTTGCTCGGCGTCGATGATCAACGCTGTCAAGTGTGGCCAATCGACCGCCGACAGATCGCCGTAGCGGTAGAGGGCTGTCGCCAGGGTTGCGTCCCCTTCCAACAGGGCTCGAATAGCCAAGGTTGCGTCGGTGGTCGTGGCTCGGGCGTCCATCGCACCCAGATTGAAGTGTTGATCTTGCAGGGCGTGGACGTAAGCGTGAGCCAAAAGCGCCTGATCGTCGACGTTGTTCTCCTCGCGTCCGGCGAGGATGTAGAGTTGTCGTTGCTGAGGTTCATAAAGTCCCGGTGTCTGGCGCGGGCGGATGAACACCGGCACATCGGGCAGGACGCCCAGCTCAATATAAGGCGCTAGTTGAGCGTCATAGTCCCGGCTGGTGTGCCGTTGGCGCAAAATCGACGTCATATCCCGTTCATCCAGGAAACTGAGCGGCACTTCGGCGCGTGGTGCGAGGCCGCGTAAAGTTTTGGCTTGATGTGCGATTTGATCGAAAAGGCGCGCGGTCTGCACCTGAGACCAGATGCCCTCGACCGGTTCCAAGGTACTGGGCGGCGACGTGGGAGAGCTGGTGGGAACGATGGGAGAGGAAGAGCGGGTCAGCGGCAGTTGCGGGGAAGGCGGAGCAATTGACGAGCTTTGTACCGATGTGATAATGAACCCGGCGAGCGACGCGAAGGCGACAACGATCAGTACGATCATCACGATAATCGTCAATTGCTGCTTGGCTGTAAAATTAGTCACGCTGACACCAGAGCCTCGCGTTGATGGCGGATGAGCGTCGAGATACCTCTATTGGCTAGTTCCAGCATACGGTTCAGATCCTGCCGAGAAAAGGGTTTTCTTTCAGCTGTGCCCTGGATCTCGATCAACTGTCCACCTTCTTGCATCACGATGTTTAAATCCACGTCGGCCTGGTGATCTTCGGCGTAGCATAGATCGAGATATACGTCACCGTCGACGATGCCAATGCTGACCGCGGCTACTGGCGCTTTTAGCACCGACGGGGGCGTCGCGCCCGCGTCGATGAGACGTCGCAGCGCCAGCGCCAGCGCCACGTATCCGCCGGTGATGGCGGCTGTTCGCGTGCCACCATCCGCTTGAAGCACGTCACAATCGACGATTAACGTACGTTCGCCCAACTGCTCGAGGTCGATGGCAGCCCGCAACGATCGGCCAATCATACGGCGAACCTCCTGGGTGCGAGCACTCGGGCCGTGCGTTTCACGCCGGGTCCGGGTATGGGTCGAGCGAGGCAACAGCGCATACTCGGCCGTCAGCCAGCCAGCGCCCTGTCCGGTCATCCAGTGCGGCACACCTTCTTCGATACTGACGTTGCACAGGACGTGAGTATCTCCCATTTTGATCAACACCGATCCCTCAGGATGTTTGACGTAGTGCAGGATAAACGCTATGTTCCGGAGGTCGCCGGGATGGCGGTTATCGACGCGCTTGTTTTGCTCGATCATAGCAATGGAGATTATACCACGCTGAGGTATAGGAGCAAGCGGGGCGCACACAAAACTTGGGGGAGCATCACAAATCAGCCACGACTTTCACGAATTAACACGAAGAAAAGAAGATAAATTCGTAAAATTCGTGCAATGGCTGCACTGAAATAAGCCTTGATTTCACCACAGAGACACAGAGAGCACAGAGAATTTAACATTTTACTCAAAAAAATTCACTGTTTGGCACGATTTGCGTAAAA
>DSAR01000298.1 GCA_011046405.1 Chloroflexota bacterium
GAATTACACGAATTGTCACTAATCTTTGGGTTTTTCGTGTTAATTCGTGCAAACCTGTCCTGAGCGTAGTCGAAGGATTCGTGGCTAATCTCTCACCGCGGCCATGCGAAATCCCAAAGAACCTCTGCGGTTAATAGAGATAAATCGCCAATGCCGTCACCCCGGCGAGGACGATCACGATCAATAGACCGTAGCGCATCACGGCTTTCAACACGGGGCCTTCCTCTTCGCCCGAGCCGACGGTGCTGCATCCGACGATGACCTTGGCCGGGGCGAAGGCGGAGCCGATGGCCGCGCCGGCCGTCTGGGCGGCCAGGATGATGAGGGGGCTCACGCCGATCAGCGTGGCCACGCTTTGCTGAAGGCTGCCGAAGACGACGTTGGAGTTGGTGTTGGAACCGGTCATGAAAGCGCCCAGTACGCCGATGAAGGGAGAGACCAGGGGAAAGGCCGGTCCCGCCACCCGGGCGATGCCGTCGGCCAGGAGGTGGGTCATGCCGGCGTGTTCCATCGTCACGGCCATGCCTACCATCGCAGCTGTGCCCAGGCTGGAACGTGTGGCTTTCTGAAGCACACCCCGGGCGATGCGGCCCGCCGCGCCAGCCTCGTAGTACCCTCGCTTATGGTAGATGGCGTAGGTAATGAGTGAGGCGTAGATCAACAGCGCCCCGGCGTGCCCGAAGATATTGATGCTGCGCCCGGGTCCGGGTTCCGTCACCCAGCCCCGGGAAGTGGTCAGCTCGGGGAACTTGGGATTAACGACGACCTGGCCCAATCCGCTCTCCACCAGGGGAACCTGGGCCAGCAGGATGATGGCGACCAGGAGGGCGTAGGGCAACAGCGCCCATCCCAGCGCTACACCTGAAGATCTTTCTTCGTCTCCTTCCGGCTGGCTCTGCCGCACCCCGCGTGCGGGCCTGCGGTGGGGCCTGCGGTGGGGCCTGCGGTGGGGCCTGCGGTGGGGCCGCTGAGGTCCTAACCGGGCCCAGGCCACGCCGACGGCCAAACCGACCAGTCCAGCTATCATGGCCCCGATGGACCAGAAACCGTTGATGACAACTATATACTGGGTCACGGCCATAGTCCCGCCGATCAGCAGCAGGGGGGTCAAGTTGGAGCGCAACGTGTGCCGTCCCCCGGCGACCCACAGCGTCGCCGCGCCGCAGCCCAGGCAAGCAAGGCCCAGCAGCGCCGCCGCCCAGGGTGCGAGTTCATTGCCGTTGCGCCCGGTCGCTGCCATCAGCGCGAAGAAGGATGATCCCAGCGAGCCGAAGGTGACGGCCCACGGATGCCCGATTGAGGGGATGACGACGGCGGCCACGGCGGGGAACCCCAGCCCGATCAACAACGGCGCGACGACGGCTACCGGCACGCCGAAACCGCCCATTCCCTGCAGAAAGGAACTGAATATCCAGCCCAGGAGCAGCGCCTGGAACCCCCGGTCGGGGGTGAGGCGGGGAAGACCGGCGCCGATAGCCTTCACGGCCCCGGCCTCGTCGGTGACACGGTAGAATAGGAGCGCGCCCCATATGATGTACAGGACGAAGAGGGTCAACATGAGGCCCTTCAGTTGGGCATAGGCCAACGTCTCCCACCCGGCGCCAAAGCGCACGGCAGCCATTAGCAAGGCCAATGCCCAGCTCGCCGCGCCCGCCCTGGCTCCATCCCAATGGAAACGTAACATCAAGATCAAGACGGCCAACACGGGAAGAAAGGCCAAAAACCAGTCGATGAGATTTGTTATCATGAGACGCCCTGCGACTCCTTTCGAGGAAGTGCTTGAGTTGAGAACCAAGGAAGTTGAGTGAGTGAGTGAGTGAGTGAGTGAGAATGAAGAGACCGGGGCAAGTATACCTCGAAACCTCGAAACCGTCCAGAGCGAAAGTGCATTTTCTACCCGCTACCCGCTACCCCCTCCCACTACCCGCTACCTGCTACCTGCTATCTACCCCAGTAACACCTGTACGTCGTGCCGGCGCCCGTCCCCGGTGAGTTCAATCGCTTGACCGGGCACGGTATCCCCATCCATCGTGATACGTCTCACGCCCCGGTTGACTCGCTGGGGATTTTCCACGCGAATGCGGTAGACGGTCTTGTCGTCGCGATAGGTCATCTCGTAGGCATCCCAATGCTTGGGGATGCAGGGATCGATGTAGAGCCGGTTTCCCTCGCGCTGCACGCCCAGGATCGCCTCTATGCCCAGGCGATACATCCAGCCGGCCGACCCGGTGTACCAGGTCCATCCCCCGCGTCCCACGTGAGGCGGCACGCTGTAGACGTCGGCCGCCACCACGTAAGGCTCCACGCGGTAACGCGCGATCTTCTCGGCGCTATCTCCGTGGTAGATCGGGTTCAAGAGGCGGAACAGGGCCTCGGCCCGATCTCCCTCTCCCAACTCGGCGAAGGCCCACACGGCCCACAACGCGGCGTGGGTGTACTGGCCCCCGTTCTCCCGGATCCCAGGCAGATAGCCCTTGACGTAACCGGGATCGTGGGGGGTCTCGTCAAACGGGGGTGTGAAAAGCAGGATCAGTTGCTCGTCAGGTTTCACCAGGCGCTCGTAGACTGCTTCCATCGCTTGCGTGGCCCGATCTGGATCGGCTGCGCCCGAAAGGACAGCCCACGATTGGGCCAGGGAGTCGATCTGGCATTCCTCGTTCTGGGCTGAACCGAGCGGCGTCCCATCGTCGTAATAGGCCCGCCGGTACCACGTCCCGCCCGGATCCTCGCCCAGGGCCTCGTCCCAGGCTGCTTTTTCCAGGTTGTGACGTAGCGTCTCGGCGTGCTGCCGGTATCGATCGGCCAGATCGGCGTCCCCTCTCTGCTCGCACAAAGGAGCGAAGCGAATCAACGTATCGTACAAGAACCAGCCCAGCCAGATACTTTCTCCTCGGCCCTCGATGCCCACCCGGCTGAATCCGTCATTCCAATCGTGGCTGCCGATGAGGGGCAGGCCGTGAGGGCCAACGGTCGTCCCTCGCTTGATGGCTCGCAGGCAATGCTCGTAGAGGGAATGGGCTTCGGGCGTCTGCTCATATTGGCCGTAGCGCTCGTGTTCATCCTCCGACAGCGGATCACCGGTGAGGAAGGGTTCGGTCTCGTCCAGAATAGCGACGTCTCCCACCGTGGCGACGTAATACGCGGTGACGAAGGGCAGCCACAGCAGATCGTCGGAACAGCGTGTCCGCACCCCGCGCCCTGAAGGCGGATGCCACCAATGGAGCACGTCTCCTTCTTCAAACTGATGGTGCGCCGCTCTCAGGATGTGCTCGCGCACCAGATCCGGCGCCGCGTGGACGAGCGCCATCACGTCCTGCAACTGATCCCGGTACCCAAACGCGCCGGACGATTGGTAGAGGGCCGAACGTCCCCACACCCGGCACACCAACGTCTGGTACAGCAGCCAGCGGTTGAGCAATAGATCCATCGCCGGGTCGGGGGTCTGAACCGTGATCGTCTCCAATAGGTTCTCCCACCGGACGTTCATCGCCTGCCAGGCATACGTCAACGTCGACGAATCCTGGTATTGCCTGACTAACTGCAACGTCTCTTCTCGGTCGTTCCCCTGTCCCAACAGGAAAAAGACGTCCTCTGTCTCACCCGGCGCCAACCAGGCGACGACCTGAAGCGCAGCACAGGGGTCCACGCCTACCTTCACCGTGTTCGATAGCGCGATCCGGCCCAGGGCCTCGGGATGGCGATAACCGCCTCTCTGTCCCAGGAACTCGCTCCGGTCGGTGGTCAATCCGTGGGGCGCCCGGTTCGAGGAGAGGAAGGCGATGCGTTCGCTAAACTCCACGTTATACGCGTTGCGTGCCAATAGAACGTTGTCCACCGCGTCGAATTCAGATACGACGTATTGCTGGTGTACGTCTCGATCCGGCCCCAGCACCCACTCGGCGTAGTAGGCGGCTGTGATGCGCCGATTGCGTTGTGACCGATTCCGGAGCCGCAACTGCACCACTTTGACGGGCGCGTCGGGGATGACGAAGATACGCACTTCCTGTTCGATGCCGTGACTGTGGTGTTCGAAAGTCGAATACCCGATGCCGTGCCGGACCAGATACGGTTCATCGTCTCCCGCCGGCAAGGGGGTGGGGGACCATACGTCGCCCGTTTCTTCGTCGCGCAGGTAAATGGCCTCGGCCGGCGTGTTGCTCACCGGGTCATTGCGCCAGGGGGTCAGCTTGTTCTCGCCGCTATTGATGGCCCAGGTGTAGCCCAACCCGGTCTCGGAGACCAAACAACCCAGCTCTGAATTGGCGATCACGTTGATCCAGGGGTTCGGCGGCAACTGGTCCTGTTCCACGTAGATGACGTATTCCTTCCCATCGCGGCTGAAGCCCCCTATGCCGTTATCGTAGAGCAGATCGCGTGCTCGTTCGACCGGTGACGGGGGCGCAGTCTCGGACACAGGGGTGGTCAGGGTCGGCGTCAATGTTGGCAGATGTTCCCGACGTCGTTGTACAGCCGCAGCCTGTTCGAGCAACGTCCCTCGACGACCGACCAGGATGACACGGGCCGCCGTTTGCAGCAAAATTTGTTCCTCGGTGTTCATTTGATCGGCCCGCAGGACGAATATGCCCCCTCGCCGATTGAGGAAATCGCCGCTGTTCATCTGATCGATCAAGCGGAGGATGCGGCCATGCTGTTCTTGATCGTATCCGGATTCCCGTTCGTTGAGAATCACCAAATCCACCTGAATCTGCCGATTACGCCAATAGACGTGAGCCTGAAGGGCCTGTCGCACCAGGTCGATCTCGTCCTCTTCGTAAATCCGGACCAGCAAGATGGGATAGTCTCCCGATATCGCATATGGCCACAAAGCCGGTTGTCCCTGTGTGTTGGCCATCAAAATCACGGGGTCGGCTCGCAACGCGGCGTTGGGATAAAGCAGCGCCGAGAGCAAGCGCTGAATGCCCGCCACGTCCGAGGCATCCAGATCGAGACGATGCAGTTCGAGTTCGCAGCGGGCCCGCGCCTGGTTGAAGGCCCGGGTCACCGTCGGCCAGGCCCGATACTGACGGATTAACGACAGGGCCTCGCGGCTGGAACGGGCTGCGACGGTTATGTAGGCCAATTCGGCTGTCGAGTGGGGTGGGACGTCGAGTGTCTGGGCCAGGGACATGATGGGATCGAGGGTCGCCCCGGTTGTTCCGTCGTCTCCTGGTGCACGCGACAAGGCGAGCGGGGATCGGGGTGTGTGCCCGCGCCCCAGGAAACGGGCGCGATCACTCTCGTACCCCTGGGCGATGGCTTTTCCCTGTTCCATCACGAGGCTGTGGGCCAACCACACCGGTTTCTCCTCGGCCGAGCGTGGACGGCGGCGGAAAAGCAGGCAGTTCAAATCTGACAGGTACTCGCTCTCTACGAAAAGCTTGTTGAACGCCGGATGCCGGCGCTCGGCGCTGGGGGGTGCCAGAGATACCTCGCCGTAGCTGGTGAGTGTAAAGCGCCGTGTTTGGTCGCTGTGATTGGTCAGCGCAATTCGACGAAGTTCTACGTCGTCGTCGGGCGAGACGGTGACCTCCATCCGCAACGAGACCCCGTGTTCGCGACGCCGAAATTCCACCTGATGGGTGTGGAAGATCACTTCGTAACTCTCCGGTTGTACGCCGATGGGCTGGGCGGTTGCCGACCACGGTGCGTGTTTGGGCCGGTCATCCTGTGTATGCTCCTGGACGTAGATCCAGGTTCCCCAACTGTCCAGGGTAGCGTCGGCGCGCCAGCGGGTGAGGGCCACATCCTGCCAGGCGCTGTAACCGCTGCCCCTGTTGGTGATGTACACGGTATACCGTCCATTGGAACACGCGTGTACCTGGGGAAGCGCCGCATCGACCGGCACGCTCCATGGCGTGGCATCAATCAGTGGTTGAGGGGGGCGAACCGGCCTGAACTCGTCGGGGTGGGGCTTCTCCTCGATCGGCGCCTCGTAGGGAATCTGCTCTTGTAGCAGTAATTGGACGCTCTGAATGCGCGGGTCTGTGTGGAAGCGCCGTACCATGACGTCGTTCTGTAAATAGTTCAAGATAGATAAAAGACTCATGCCGTGATGGTGCACCATGTAAGAATGCACGATAGCGTGCTTTTGCCCCGATGCTAAGCGCTCGGCGCTATAATCGATGGCCTCGTAGAATCCATATCGGCCCAACATCCCCAATGCCACCAGTTGTTGGATATTTTGCATCACGGCCTTGGGCTCGAGCGCCAGGGCCAACAGCGAGGCATACGGGGCAATGACTAGATCTTCGTTCAGGCCGCGCTTGAATCCCAAACCGGGCACGCCAAACCCGCGATATTGATAGTTTTGGTTGGCGTCGAAACGATAATAGCCCGATTCCGAAATCCCCCACGGGACGTTTCGACGACGAGCGTACGCGATCTGACTGGCTACAGCGGCCTGACAGCTCTGTTCCAGGAGCGTGCCGGCGTAGTTGCGCATGATCAACGGCGGCATGAGATACTCGAACATCGAAGCGTTCCAGGAAAGGAGTGTCCGGCGGCCGTCAATCTGCGTGATCGGCCGCGCCAGATGCAGCCAATGACTCTGGGGTACGTCTCCCTTGGCGATGGCCAACAGACTGGCGATCCGGGCCTCCGAGGCCATGAGGTCGTAGAAGTTCCCGTCCAGCGTCTCGGCGTCCACGTTGTAACCGATGTGGAAAACCTGTCGCTGCTCGTTGAATAGGAATGCAAAGTCCATCTCTCGGAAAAGGGATTCAGACTGCTCGGCTAGATCCCGGTAGCTGATCAAGAGCGTCTCGGCAGTCATCCGGGTGGATCCCAACCGGGATGCCAATTGCCGACGCCAGTCTTGCGCTTCTTGTATCCACGATTCCGCATCGGGGCCAATTTGGTGCCTCAGATCATCGGGGGATTGTTTGGCCAAAGCGGTCTGCAAATCTCCCAGGCACTTCTCGCCGGCCCGGCAGGTCTTCGGCACGTCTGCCAGGGCGGGTACGGCGGATAAGATCTCCAGTAACGCGGCCCAGGCCTGGGCCAGTTCTGTATCGGCGCTCGCCCAGGCAAACAGCTTCGGTGCTTGATTCAACGCCGAAACCCAAGGGGCCAGCATGTCGAATTCTTGACGCAGGCCTTCGAGTTGAGACTTGACACGCTCCACCCAGATGCGCAAGTCGCCCAGGACTCTTGCGTCCAGCGTGTAGGTATCGCACGCGACCAGCGTGAGCAGAATGTCTTGTATTTCCTCCCACGTTTTATCCGTCAATTCATTCAACAGGGGGCCCCAGGCCATCGGTTGGCCCTGGACGGCCAAAACCTGTCGGCGAATAGCGTCCAAGTGGGTCAGCAGCGCTTCAATCGCCTCGACGCAATCACTTTCGTCCACTTCCGCGACAACCTCTCCCAGGACGTCCAACGCATCCAACAATCCTTGCCACCGTTCCCAGCGTATGATATTGTCGTGCGGCAGGGCTAGGAGCGCCTGTCGAAGCGTCAACAGGCACGCGGCCAGGTTGCCGCTATCGACCGTGGAGACGTAACGCGGGAGCAGGGGTTTTAGATTGCGCGTATCATACCAGTTGAGGAAATGCCCCCGGTACCAGGCTAACTTCTCCATATTCTCGAAGGTCAGGCGCAATCGCAGGACCAGGTCCATCGCGCCAATGTATCCCAGGTCGTAAGCGCCCAACGTCGAAAGCAGCGACAGGCCCAAATTGGTCGGCGACGTGCGTCGCGCGACGAGCCCCCGAGGGTCTTCCTGGAAGTGATCGGGGGGTAACCAATGATCCTCTGGCCCGACGAATTGCTCGAAGTAAAGCCACATACGCCGAGTCAAGCGCCGCAACTGCCGGTGTTGTTCTTCGGAAAGTTTGTCCTGTCGACGGGGCAGGGCTCGGCTAATAAAATAGGCAATTTGTGGTGATTGTACCCATAGGAATAACAAGGGTATGGCCGGCAAAAGGGCTGTGCGGTTGAAAGCGCCTACAAAAAACGTCAGGGCCAGCGCCGTCAAGGCCACCAGCCCCATCTTCTGCCACAACAGACCCAGTTTCGTCTTCTTGCCGAATAGACGGATCGTGTGAGCCGAGGTCGTCCATTGCAAAAGTCGTTTGCGGGTAATGATCAGCCGGACCAGCGTCGTGATGATTGCATCCAACGCGATAAAGGTCTCGTAGGGTAAGAACACCAGCGTCAATCCCCATCGAGACGCGTCGATCACCAATGATCGCCAGACGTTTTTGAGCGTTTTCTCTCGTATACCTTGAAGCAGCGCCGTCACGATGCCGGTGGAGGCTGGCACCGCCATGGTCGATACGCCAAATAGGGTCCACAAGCACGCCGCCCCCGGCAGGAGGAACCATCCACTGATCAGCAGGCCAAACAACGCCGGCTTTACCAGGCTGCGCCGGAGATTGTCCACGATCTTCCAGATATCGAGCGCCGAGAGGGTGTTGGGTAATCGCGCGCCATCAGCCCCCGGTACTCGGGGCAGCAGCCAGGGTAACAACTGCCAATCACCCCGGATCCAACGGTGCATCCGCCGTGTGTATCCCAGGTAGTTGGATGGATAATCTTCGTACATCACCACATCGGTGACCAGTCCAACGCGCCCGTGAATGCCCTCGAATAGGTCGTGGCTGAGCAACGCATTCTCGGGAATGCGCCCGTCCAGGCCGCGTTCGAAAGCGTCTACGTCGTAAATCCCCTTGCCAACGTAGCTTCCCTCACCGAACAGATCCTGGTATACGTCCGACACCGCCCGCGTGTATAGATCTAATCCAACGTCGCCGGCGAAGATACGCGAGAATAATGTTCGCCCGACACTGGTGGGCTTGACCTCGACCCGAGGCTGAAGAATCGAGTACCCGGCGACCAGCGCATCGCTGTCGGCAGCGAATTCAGCCTGGTTCAGGGGATGGGCGATCGTGGCGATCAATTGACGGGCCGTCTCTTTGGGCAAGACTGTGTCGGCATCCAGCGTAATGACGTAGCGGATATCCTGGAGACTGTGCATATTTCCCACGCAAACCCGATATGCGTGTGCTTCGCCCCTCAGCAGGCGGTTGAGTTCGATCAGCTTTCCTCGCTTGCGTTCCCAGCCCATCCAACAATCTTCGGCCGGGTTCCACGCTCGATCCCGATGGAAGAGGTAAAAGGGGTCTTCTCGCTCTCGACCGTATTGTCGATTGAGCGCCTCGATGCCGGCCTTCATGCGATCAATCACCGCTTCATCGCCGGGCATGTGCTGATGCGGCGCATCCGTAAAATCGGTGAGCAGCCCAAAGAATAGATTGGGATCGACATTGCCCAGGTAGTGGCGTTCCAATTGCGGCAACAGGGAATCTACCTCGTCGACCCCGGCCAGTATCGCCGGGATGACCACGATGCTGCGGCAAGTCGACGGCACGCCAGCTTGAAAATCCAACTTGGCCAATGGGTTGGGGGGGACGAGGTGGGTCACGAGACGATTGACCAGATTGACAGAAATGGCCGTAACCGGCAGCAGGCTTAACAATCCAGCCAGAGCCAATTGGGCGGGCGATCCGCCAATCTGAGCTGTATATCCCACGATGCAAAACAGGATGGCGAAGGTACACGCCAGGATGCTTCCGAGATATACGCGCATCGGATGCTTGAGCACCCATCGCCAGGCCCGTTCCGACGCCGTCGGTCGATACGCCAAACGCGCCTCGACCTGCTCTCGTCCGGCGTCCAGTAGATAGAAGCCCACGTGGGTTGGTCGAGACAGTCTCAGACCCTGCCAATCACCTTTGCTGGATGATCCATCCTCGTCATCGTCTGTTCCATGTTCCCACAGCTCTTCGTAGATGTACTCGTCCGCATCTTCCGCGATAGGAGTCCCATATCGCTGTTCCTTGACCGGAGAATGCTCGATTGTATCTTCCCGTGATGAGGGTAATGAGGCCGCGTGCTCCTGGGCCAAATCGACGACCGTTCGAGCAACGATCTCCTCCGCACAACCCGCTGACTCGGCCAACGCTTCCAGCACGCCCCGGTAACGGTCCCGGGTCTCAAAATCCATCTGGGCGTAAATGTGCGCTGGATCGTGGTGTAGAATCCTCTCTACCAGGCTGAGACGCTCGAAGAATCCGTTCCAATCTTGCGCCGATAGGAAGCGCAAGCTCGAGATACAGTTGGCGACGACCACGTCATCGGTGAGATCATCTGGAGGAGGGGATGAGGGCAAAACATCCTCGACCGCTTCGTCGATTCTGGGCAAGGGCGACGCTGTGATATTGGCGATAGCCTGTGATAGGCACTCCAATATACTTGAACGCAACATCGTGGGCAATGCCCATAATTCCCCCATAGCCAACGGGGTGACCTGTTGGTAGGCCTCGACAAAGCGCGCTATCTGATCCATGTCGACCGGCTGCTCGCAGTGCCCAATAATTTCGCGGGCCAGCACGTATACCCGTGGGTATCCTTCGAGCGATGGGCGCGTGAGCCTGGGCAGTTTGCGATAGTAGCCTGACGGCATATCCTCACGTACTTGGCGCAACGCCTGCTGGATGATGTAGAAGTTATCCAGGACCCATTCGGCCGCGTACGACATCGCCCGCTGGGTCTCGGTCATCTGCCCAAAATGGTCCCGGGCCTCGCGGAGCAACGACTCATACGCTTCCAGGCGACTCATCAAGCGAGGGCCACCCATAACTTTTCGCTCTTTTTGGACGGTCCTGTGCTGCTTGGCCAACCAAACTGCCATATCGTTCACCGAATTGGGCTCATGGTCCGCATGCTCTGATAGGGTTTCCAGATCATCAGGCTCAGAACCGGGCGTTATGGACGTCGCGTCAGTTTTCGATGAGTGCTTCTCACGCATACTTTAATGCCCTTTGTGTTGTCTGGCAGCCATCTCGGCCTGGGTACTTTCCAATTCACCCTCCGAAAGATCCTGCACGATCAGCAGCGGCGTCGTACCGTAAGCGATGAAATTCAGGGCGACACTCCCGTAAGGCCACCTGTTTCCTCCGGAGTATCCATGGGCGCTCAATAAAACCAGGTCGACTTTCTCCTGTTCGACCAGATCGTGAAGCATCGCCACCGCGCTGTCGCCGACTTCCAATCGAATCTGAGCGGGAATTGGCAGGCGATCCTGGAGTTGTTTGAAGCATTGCCTGGCTGCCTTTTGATTGTGCCTGACCACCTTTTCCGCCAGCGCTATTTCCTCCTGTGAAAGCGGAACGGGGCGAGGCATGTCTGGCAGACATACGACGTGCGCCAACAGAAACTCGGATTCGTGGAAACGGGCTAATTTTGTCGCCAGCGGCAAAACGCACTCTGCGCGTTTGGAACAATCCAATGGAACCATCAGACGGCGGTACCTCAAACCATCCCAATCGTACTTGATGGATTGGTAAGCTCGCACGATCATAATGGGCATGCAGGCGCGTAAGATGATTTTCTGTACGACGCCGCTGATATTCCACCCACTCAAGCCGCTCCGGCCGTGGCTGCTGAGAATGATCAGGTCGATATCCCGATCGCGTGCAAACTCTGTAATGCGCTCGGCGGCTCGTCCTTCCATAATCTCCCAATTGACGCCTGACAGCATCCCGCTAAGGCGGGTGACGAGGCTGTCGAGATAGGACTCAGCCTCAGCCTTATGGATATGCCAACCCAGTAGATCCGTGGACTGGGCCCGTTCAGTAGCCTGAGAGCGTTCCAAAACGCGCAATAGGGTCATCTCGGCATCAAATGCCCGGGATAACGCCACCGCGTGAGGTAAAACGCATTCAGCCAGTGGAGAACCGTCCAACGGAACGAGGATACGCTCAAACATAATTCCGTCTCCTTTCTGTCTAGATTATGCATTGGCTGGTCCTGTGTTTAGAATCCATTCGTGGAATACCTAAATTTACAGAATTCTCCTGTTCACCGGGGGAATAATGAGGGAGGTAAACAGGAGAAGGGTAGCTTGATCGAAGTATACCCCGGTCAACATGGGATGTCAAATCTATGAAGCAGACAGGCTTCGGTTTGACAATTTCGCCACTTCCCCTTATACTCATACCCGTAAGAATGAGTAAGCTCTGTTTCGGAAATGAGCTCAACCGCCCAGACTTACATAAGGTGGGGCGGGTTTTTTTTGCAATTTCCCGGAGAGATTGGGAGTAAGACTTTCAGAAAGGTGAATTGATAATGACAGAAGAGACACTTAAGGTCGCTGATGACTTAGTCGTCAGCCTCGACTATACCCTTCGACTCGACAACGATGAAATCGTCGATACCTCGGCCGATCGAGAACCGTTGCAGTTCCTGCAGGGCCAAGGACAGATTATCCCCGGTCTTGAGCAGGCGCTGTACGGCATGGCGCTAGGGGAGGAGAAAAACGTGGAGGTCGCGCCGGCCGAGGGATATGGCGTCCATAACCCCGACGCGACCCAGGTAGTTGCCCACGACATGTTCCCTGAGGACGTCGACCTGGAGCCCGGCATGGGTTTCCGGATGCAGGATCAACAGGGACGGTCCCTCTTGGCGTTCGTGGATGAAATTCGCGAAGACGAGGTGGTGTTAGACTTCAATCATCCCCTGGCGGGTGAGACGCTGCACTTCCACGTCCAGGTCGCCGGTCTCAGGAAAGCGACGGAGCAGGAACTGGCGGCCGTTTGCGGCACCGGATGCGCTGGATGTGCGTCGGCTGGCGTATGTAGCTGACGCGGCGTTTGACATAAACGTCTGAAAAGTCCCCAAGGGTCTCGTGTGCCCTTGGGGACTTTTTACGTCTCGATGACGTCA
>DSAR01000517.1 GCA_011046405.1 Chloroflexota bacterium
CCAGGACCATCGTAACGACGATCAATACGCTCAACAATACGCTGATTCTCTTGTAGATTGACACACTTCTTCTCCTTTTCCTTTTATATGAGCCATCCAATATTATCCCAAAAAGCAGTGTTTTTTGTTGATGTCACCCCCTCTCATCACAACGAACGTGAATCTGAAGGTAACTACTCAACCTGCTGCTCGTTTGCAGCGGATGGGCGGGGGTTTGGGGTGTGGCGGGCGCAAAGCGCCCGCCACACCCCAAACCCCCGTTCTCCGGCACAGCAAAGGGCTGGCCTGAGTAGTTACATCTGAAGTATCAAGCGACATTTCAATCGTTGCCGGGCTGTGAGCACGTATGCAGGCGAACGATGGCTGGAATACATTCATTATAGTCACCAGATTTGGTGTGTCAAGTTTTCTTTTCTTTTTTCATTTGGCCTTCGTCCCGTTTCATGCTATACTATGCTAGTGCATTCAGCAACAATTGACTGTCGATCGCTCTCGGATGATTCCGGCTTGTCCGGGTTAGGGCCTGACCAATAGAATCCTTGCACAGCGAGAAAGAATTTGGCGGTCGACGATTCCTTATTGGATTGGCTCGGAAGCGCAGCGGCTTCTCCCAGGTTAGGATAGATTAGATGTTTACAGCAGCAGGGGAACCTTGCATTGCCAGCGGGCTTTAACTGCGATGTCGCAAGTTCCCGACGCTTGACAGGGGCCTAACCAAACGGATTCTTGCACGGCGAGCAAGAACTCGCTATCGCTAATTCCTTTTTGGTTCCGGCTCTGACCGGGTTAGGGTGAGGGGGACCGTCAATGTCACGGGATGCGTGAAGCTGGTCATCGCTACTCCAAAACATACGAATCTGGACCTCTTGCTGTGCCCGGAAGATCCGGTAAGCTGTCTTCGCTCTTAGTTTTTCGACCCTCAAGTCAAGGGAACGGATGCTTTACATCTGTTCCCTTTTTTTGTTCAGCAGTCGATTGATTCGAATCAGCCCATTTTTAAAACCAGGAGGTAATATCATGCGACCCAAATTGAACATCCTCAGTGAAGAACTCGTCGAACAGATCATTGCTGAGGGCTTCGAGTTGTTGATGGATCCAGGTGTCCGGGTTCACAACCAGGAGGCTCTGGCGTTGCTGGCCGACGCGGGCGCCAAGGTGGATATGGAGACACAAATCGCCTACATCCCCGAGCCCATCGTCCGGCAAGCGCTGGAGACCCGAGCATCCGAGTTTTACGTCTACGACCTGGATGGCAAGCCGGTCGTCCATTACGGCGGCGACAGCGTCCAATTCGACCCCGGTTCGGCCGCCATCACCATCCTCGACAGCGAGACTCAGGAACAGCGCCAACCCCAGACCGAGGATTTCGTCAAGTTCGTCAAACTGGTCGAGATGATCCCCCAGTTGGACGCCCAGAGCACGGCTATGATCTGCACCGACGTGCCGGAAGAGATCGGCGATCTCTACCGCCTCTACCTGGCGTTGAACTACATGCGCAAGCCAATCATCACCGGGGCCTTTCGCAAGGATACCTGGTGGGATATGAAGGATATGCTGGTCGCCATGGTGGGCAGCGAAGAAGCGCTGGCCGAAAAACCCATCGCCGTCTTCGACGTCTGCCCGTCGCCGCCGCTGCTGTGGAGCGACCTGACCTGCCAGAACATGATCGACTGCGCGCACTACGGCATCCCGTCCGAACTGGTCTCCATGCCCCTGGCGGGCGCGACGGCGCCGGTCACGCTGGCGGCGGCCGTGGTGCAACATACAGCCGAGTGCCTGAGCGGCGTGACGATCTGCCAGTTGGCCCAGGAAGGCGCCCCCATCGTCTGGGGTGGATCGCCGGCCGCCTTCGACATGCGCGAAGGCACGACGCCTATGGGCGCCGTTGGGACGTGGATGATCGACTGCGCCTATACCCAGGTGGGCAAGGCGCTGGGAATGCCCACTCACGCCTACCTGGGAATGAGTGACGCCAAGATCGTCGACGCCCAATGTGGGCTGGAATCCTCCGGCGGGACGCTGATGGCCGCTTTGGCCGGGGTCAACATGGTCTCGGGGGCCGGGATGATGGACTTCGAGAGTTGCCAGAGTTACGAAAAGCTCGTCATCGACGCCGAGATCATCGGCATGGCGAAGCGCCTGATCGCCGGCATCGAGGCCCGTGAGGATCCCATCGCCCTGACGCTGATGCGGGAACTGGGCCATCGGGCCGATTATCTCTCGCAACCCCACACGCTCAAGTGGTTCAGCCAGGAGATGTACATCCCATCGGGCGTCATCGACCGGGGCTCATTGGACGGCTGGAAACGCAAGGGGGCCAAGACGGCCTGGGGGCGGGCTCAAGATCGGGTACAAACACTATTGGCGGCCTACGAACCCTCGCCTATCTCCGACGCGCTGCGGGCCGAACTGCGCAACATTGCCACCAAAGCAGCCCAGCGCTTCGGTATGGACGAACTCCCACCCCTGCCACGAGACTAATTCGATATACGCCTGATTTGAATAGAATTAGAGAGGAAACAAGACATGTCAAACGAACAACTTCTATCCGCGATTACGAGCAGCATCGTCGAAGGTGAACCCGATACGACGGTCGATCTGACCCAACAGGCCATCGAGGCCGGGCTGGAACCTCTGACCATCATCAACGAAGGCCTGGCACCGGGGATGAACGTCGTCGGCGAAAAATTCCAGACTGGCGAGTATTTCCTGCCACACCTGACCGTCGCCGCCAGCGCTATGAAACAGGCTATGGCGCTGTTGGAACCGGAACTCCAAAGCCGCCAGCAGGCAGTCGAGAACGCCGGGATACTGGTCATCGGATCCGTAGCCGGAGACATTCACGAGATCGGCAAATCGCTGGTCGGGACGATGATGTCGGCCAGTGGTTTCGAGGTACACGACCTGGGAGTAGACGTCTCGACAGAGACCTTCGTCACCAAGGTGAAGGAGACCGGCGCGAATCTCCTGGGGCTATCTGCCCTGCTGACGACGACGATGACCGTCCAGCGCGAGGTCATCGAGGCATTGGAGGAAGCCGGCATCCGCGACCAGGTCAAGGTGATCCTCGGCGGCGCGCCGGTCAGCCAGGATTGGGCCGATAGCATCGGCGCCGATGGCTACGCCGAGGATGCCATCGGGGCAATTGCACTATCGAAGAGACTGGTGCTATGAGCAATCATCTGACGGGTCAAACCGTTAGCGCCCAACGGGGCTACAATTACGCGGTCCTGGGAGCAGGTCGCCAGGGCACGGCCGCTGCTTACGATATGGCGCGTTGGGGGGACGCCCGACGTGTCATTCTGGCGGACCGTGATCTGGCAGTGGCCTGGGAGGCTGCGGAGCGCGTCAACGAGCTGCTGGCACAAGTCGCGCCGCCCGATGGCGAGCGCGTCACTGTCGAGGCTTCCCAAATCGACGTGACCCATTCCGAAGCGGTCGAACACCTGCTGGAGGACGTCGACGCCTGTCTGAGCGCCGTTCCCTACGTGTACAACCTGCCCCTCACCCGGGTCGCCCTCAGCGCTGGCGTTCACCTGTGCGACCTGGGCGGCAATACCGACATCGCGCGGGAACAGCACCGCTTCGACGCCGAGGCCCGCGCCGCCAATATCAGCATCATCCCCAACTGTGGTCAGGTGCCCGGTATGGGTACGTCCCTGATCGTCTACGCCATCGAGTTGTTGGATGAAGCGGTGGACGTCTACATGTGGGACGGCGGCCTGCCGCAAAATCCACGCCCGCCGTTCGATTACCTGCTGACGTTCCACATCGCGGGGTTGACCAACGAATACGCCGAGCCAGCCGTCTTCCTCCGCGATGGAAAGGTAACCGAGGTCGAGCCGATGACGGAACTGGAGACGGTGCAGTTCCCCGAGCCGATCGGCGCGCTGGAGGCTTTCGTGACCGGCGGCGGCGTCGATACGATGCCGTGGACGTTCGAGGGTCAACTGAGGACGTTGCAAAATCTGACGCTGCGCTATCCCGGACACTTCCAGCAACTGCGCGCTTTCTACGATCTGGGTCTGTGGGACCTATCGCCCATTGAGGTCGGCGACGAGGGGACGCCGGTCACGCCGAGGGACGTCTTCCACGCCCTCTTCGAGCCCAAGGTCACCTTTCCCGGCGACAAGGACGTGGTCATCGTGCGGATCAAGGCCCTGGGAAAGAAAGATGGACAAGAGGCCGAGGCGCTGATCGAGGTCATCGACTACTTCGACGAGGAGACCGGTTTCACCGCGATGGAGCGCGGGACCGGTTGGAGCGCTGCAATCGTGGCCGAGATGATGGCCCGGGGCGAGACTCCTCGCGGGGCCGGCGGCGTCGAGCGCATGGTCCCGGCGCAGCCCTTCGTAACCCAACTCCGCAAACGCGGCATAGACGTAGCCGAACGAGTGGTGCTTAAAGGGTAGGCGCTAAGCTGGATATAGGTAAAAGTCAACAGGGCGGCGCTAACTTTCGTGTTAGCGCCGCCCTGCACGTTTAGATCGACAATGTTAACTTTTCGTTTCGCACCGGTTGAAACCGCGTGCAACGGATGCGCCGTCTCCGACGCGCAACCGATACCGGTCTTACTTAGACAAATTCACGATCTGGTATCCTCCAGCGCAAGCCTGTGTGCCGCCGAAACCGGTGTACTCGCTGAGATTCGGCATCCCCTCGCCGGTCACCAGTCGATCCAGTTCCATCGCAATCGTGCCGCCGCCCTGGCTGCAACCGGTGATCCTGACGGCGGCGACGCCGATGATGTGGTAGCAGAAGCCGCTGCCCTGGGTCGGGCAGTCGGGCTTGGGATCAGGGATCTCAGGCTCGCAATCCGCGATGATGTCGTAGACCGGGATGGTGATCTGGTCGGGATCAACGGGCGCCTGGCAGACGGCGCTGGAGTTGGTGCCGGGCTTGGCGTGGATGAAATCGCCGTTGGCGCATCCATCGCGCCAGAGGCAATCGATGTAGATCGTCCCATCCCAGCCGTTGGCCATCCATTCTTTTAAGTCGGCCGCATTGCCAGCTTGGCTGATGGCCCTGGGGAAAGTCGGGTTCTCGCTGTTGTTCCACAGATAGCCCATGTTCATCCAGCCCCGATGCTGGGCCAGGTTGCCATCCCCCCATGTCACCGAGCCACCGTCATTCTTGAACGTGATCGAAAAATCGTTGTTGGCGTCGTCGTCTGGATCCAGATCTTTCACCACGTCGTGAGGTACGCCGAAGGGACGCAACCCACCGCTGAGCATAAGGGGCGGCCCGGTCACTGCCAGAGCAGCGGCCGAGGCCCCGGCCTCGTCGATGCCGACCAGCATCATGAAGTACGTGGAGCTGGTAATTTTCACGGTCGACGAAATACCCGTCGCGCCATGGGGGATCGTGCCATCACCCACCAGGCCCAGCGCCTGTTTCTCGTGGTTGACGTAATAGGCCATCACGTTATCGGCCGGATCATTGACGCCATTTTTCGCAGCGTATGCCTGCACCTCGGCCCAGATCGAAGCGTCATCGACGCCGTCTTTTTCACAGATGGCGGCGGCCAGCAGGCGCGTGCCCGCCAAGGCCGACGCATCGGCCGAATTCTGCATCCGGCGTCGTTGCAGGAACACAGTTCCCCCATCGATCGCCAGGCCGGCTACGGCCAGAAGGGCGATAATCCCAAAGACCAGGAGAACGAGAACCTGGCCCTCCTCCGAACGTTTCAAATATTCTTTATCCATTTTTTTTCCTCCTACAAGTCGCCTTTCAGAATGACCTCGGTGGCGATAGCGTGCAACGGCAGGATCCCGTCGGCGACGATGGCGTTGAGCACCGGCGTCGCCACGACGAAATCGTAGTGAACCGTCACCGTCACCGGTTGGCCGGACGCCACGACTGGACAATCCACCTCCACCATATCAGATTGGACCTGAACCAGACCGGTGGACGCAGCCTGTGCACGGGCGATAATCTCAGTCACGTCGTCGGGATTGATCGCTGCATAGGCGGCGCCCTCGGCGGCGGCGTCGCTGATCGAGACGCTGACGTAGTACAAGCGTCCCAGATCGAGCACGCCGGCCAGAATCACCAGTAAAAAAGGAAGCACGATGGCAAATTCGGCCAGGCTTTGCCCCTTTTCCCGTTGTGTTCCCTTCCGCTTACCTTTCATCTCACACCTCCTATATGTTACCATTCGACAGACAGACTGCGCCGATACACTGTCCAATTCATTCACCCAGACACCACACGCCAGGTCTCCGCATCGATCGATATTGCCAACGGATCACCCCCCGCCGGGTCCAGCGCCACGATGCTCCACACCGCCTTGCCATCTGCACCGGCCGCCAGGTGCAAGTCGATCGTCGCCTGGGGATGATGATCCTCGATGAACGACTGCCCGCCGTAAGCGAAGAAGACCTGCAAGGCCTCCTTCGGCCCGGCTTGCCAGCGACCTGGGGCCAGCAAATCCGGCGCTTTCCAGATACGGGCCCGATTCACCACGTAGGCCTCATCGACGTCGACCACGACGTCGAAGGAATGGCTGTTGCTCGGTGAATAGAAGACGAACGACCAACTCCCGTTCGCCTCACCCGGCGATTGGCCGTCGACGACATGCCAATACGTCGAGGCAGAGACCAACTGAACGTCATTGGCCTGGACGCGAGCCGCTATGAGGGCCTGTTCGTAAGCTTCCCACAGATTGAGCGCGGCCGGCTCTGTCTCTACGGGCCGCGGTCGCGCCGCCGCAACCGGATTGGGGTTAGGTTGCCTCCTCTGCAACAGTAAATAGACTAACCCACCCACCAACGCGAGGTTGAGCACGAGGCCAATGCTCAATAGAATTGGCATCCACTTACTTCGGCTCCCATTTCCAGCCATGTTTATCCTCCCCTTCCTGCTCTCATCACCAACGGCAGATAGACCGTGTTGTTCAACCCGTAGGTGTGGTAAATTTCCCAGGCATTTTCACCTGATTGCTCCTGCCACACGACGTGCTGCCGCCCGGCCGCGTCGCTGGCGACCGACGACCTGATCGAGCGCAGACCCTGGGCAATCTCGTCCCCCGAACTCTGGGAGACGTTGTGGGGCCCCGTCCAGGACGCGCCCCCATCGGAGGAACAACTGATCAATATCTCCTCCTCGCTGCTGGCGCCAGGCCGAAAACCGTGCCACGTGATACAGACGGTCGTCTCTCCCTCGTCCTCGTGTAACGTGATGTCGGGAGTGACGAAGGTTGGGGTCTTATCGTTAACCAGCACACGTTCCGGATCAATTCTAAGCACAGGCGCGACGCTTCCGTCCAAATAGCGAGCATACCAGACATATTGTTCTTCTTGTTTGCCTGCCGCCCCGACCTCTCCCCAGGCAAAGTGCGCGACTCCCTGGCTGTCGACGACTACGCCGGGGCGATAGGCTTGGGTGATGATCTCCGACAAAGTGATGGGGGTATACCAGGCTACCCCGGCGGCCTGCTGCACCGTCCCGGTGATGTACATCACAAACACTTCACCCTCACCCATCATAGAAGACTCTTCCCAGACGACGTGCACGGTATCTCCCGTTGGTCCCACGGCGACAGCGGGGGAGCTGCTGAAAGCCCCTGACGCTGACGTGTAGACCTTTTGGGCCAACGGCCATGCGGTATCGGTCAGGATGCGAGAGGCATGGTATATCTGTCCAGAGGACTCGGCATTGAACACGATGTGCACCCTTTCGGCGCTGGCGGCGATCCGGGCCTGGGTGATGTCCAGCTCGATGGGGCTGGAAATTGAACGTACACTCGTCACACCGATCTCCGCCTCGTACATTTCGATAGACGGAGGGGAATCCCCATCGACCCAGACGGCGAAGGCGCGCTCCCCGGTGAATGCGACGTCGGGCAAGCGTGAATTTTTCAGGGTCGTCGAGATCGCCGCTGGCGTCGACCAGGTCTGCCCATCGTCGTTGGACAGGCTGGCATATATCTGCTGCATCTCGTCGCCGGTTTGTCGGTCGCGCCACACGATAGCGAGCCGCCCCAACCCATTGGATGCGATGCTCGGTTGGAGCGCTTCGTCATCCGGGCTTTCGGATGCATTGCGGGGCGCGACGCGGGGCCAGTTCGGATCGTCTCCTGTCAATGCCGCCCTGGCGACAGCGATGGACAGCCCGGCGATTAGACCAAGCGCGGCGAGAGCAGATAGGCAAATCGCCCACCACCGTCGATATATCATTCCCGATTCCATTCGACCATCCATCGCTGCTCCCCTACTCCTTACTCCCTACTTCCTACTCCCTAGCTCTCGTACATAATGATGATCAACACCGTCGTCGCATCTTCGTTCACGGCGACGTTGTGGTACGTCTTTGAATACCGCACACCGTCGATCCAGGTCTCGCCGAGCACGGTGTACGACCCGACGGGCAGATTATCCACCGTGTAACGGGCGTTGCTGTCGGAGACGGTCGAGGCGAGCAACTCCGTCCCCTCGTAGACGTAGACGTTGGTCCGCCCGTGGGGCAACGGAGAGCCATCCAACGAGACCCGCGTCTCCCCGGCAATGGTGCCGACCGTCGTCGTCACCGGCATGGTCGGCGGCGGCGTCCCCTGCAGCGAGACCGTCGTCGTGATCGGCCCGCCGACGTTATCGTCCTCGTTCGACTCACTCACCTGGTCCCACGAATCGGCCAGCGACCAGATGTCGTACGTGCCGGTCAATTCGAAACCGTTCTGGAGCGTGATGCTCAGGGTCGTGCTTTTCTTCGCGCCCAGCCCGTTGACGGCCCCCCAGGCGACGCCGGTGGTCTCGGTCAGCGGATTCGTGGTGAAGAGATCGACCCAGAACAGGTTGTTGACCGGGCGCGTGCCGATATTGACCACCGTCACGCTGTAATCGAGCGCCTGGTAGGTGGAGATCGGCTCGCTGCTCAGCAACTGCATATCGGAGATGATCAAGTTGGGCGACGGGCAAGGGCAGAGCAACGTCGTCATCGCTTCCTGCTCCAGACTTTCCTGGGCCTGGTTACCATATTTGTAGTACAGCCGGGCGGTGAGTGTGTTCACCCCATCGACGACCGGGACAGAGTATTCCAGCCCGGTGAAAGATGAAGTGGGGTTTTTGTCTCTCGCGACCCAGCAATCAGCGTCTCCGTCCCCATTCCAACAGAATACGAGGGTGTAGTTGTTACCGTGGAGCCAGAATCCTCCATCGACGCTGATAGTCACGTCGGGCGGGCTGGGAGCGCTGCAGCGGGGCGAGATGGTGACGTAGGGGTCGGCGCTGCACGTCCGGACGGTGGCCGAATCGCTCTCCCCGTACCCGCTGACGCCCACCGCCTGCCCGGCCTGGAGGGACTGCCCCTCCGGGAGCGTGAAGCTGAAGTAGCCACCGGCGTTCACCCGCGTCCGATCCTCCATACCGGCATCGGTGATCACCAGGGTGACGAACTGCGCCGGTTCCGCCGTCCCGGCGACCAGGTAATCGCCGTGACAGAGATTCAACTCGTCGATCTCAATGGGCTCGAAGTCGCCATCCGCCGCGCCCACGAGCGCCGAATCCCACTCATTGTATCCCTCCACCACGATGACGTGCCCGGCGAGCAGCGGCGGCAGGTTCGCAAACTCGAACACGCCGTTGGCCTGGACGGTGACGCCTGTCGAGGGGAAGGTGTCGCTCATCAAGTCGCGGATGTACACGGTCGTCCCGGCCTGGGCTGTGCCAGTCACCACCGTCGCGCCGGCGAGGAGCGGTTCGTGGATCACGATGGGGTCGAATACCTCGACTACGTAGATGGTGACCCCCTCGTTGTCGGTCGCCGTGCCCTCGGCGCTCACTCCCTCGGCCGTCACGTAGACCAGGGTGGTTGAATAGATCCGGTAGGGCACGCGCCAGAAGACGGTCTGCCCCACGTCCAGCGCGCCGTAAGTGAAGTTGGCGCCCAGGTTATCCCAGACGCTGAGGCTATCCAAAGCGTAATCGCCGCTGTTCTGCACCGTATACGTCAGGGTGACGATCTCGCCGGAGGAGACGGTCAGCGCCGTCGCCGAGACGGTCAGGTCGACGCCGGGGCCGGCGACGTTGACCGTGACGCTGTCGGTGTCGCTGGCTGTGTTCCCATATTCTACGTCGACGCCGGTCACCGTGGCGACGCTGCTCGTCGTCTCTGTGATGACGTGAGAGACGTTCCACGCGCCGCTGGCACCAACGACCAGATTGCCGACGTTGATGGTGTTGCCCAGCGTATCCTCGATGACGACGTCGGTCAGATCGAATATGCCGACGTTGGAGATGAGGTAGCTGAACACCGCCTCCTCCCCCGATTCCACCGTCTCCGGGTTGACCGAGGCGATGATAGAGATCGCGACCTCGCAGGCGTCGCCGACGCCATTGCCGCTACTGTCAGTCTGGTCGGGGTTGTAGACGAAGGGACAATTATCGCAGGCGTCGCCGACCCCGTCGCCATCGGTGTCCGCCTGGTCGGGGTTGAAGACGAAGGGGCAGTTGTCCAATTCGTCGGGAATGCCATCCCCATCGGTGTCTATGGGGTCTGGATCGCCGCCGCCCCTACCGCCGGGTTGCGGGTTCCAGGCCAGATCATCACCCAACGAGACGATGGTCCGGGCCGCCTGGGTCTCGATTCGAAAATTCGATATGATGGGCTGAATCACCGGCGTAATCGTGGGCAGATCATACTTGACTTGAACCAACACCCGGTCGCCAAGCTGTACCTGGGTCGTGTCGCTGAATTTGTTTGTCTCGGGACCACGGTCGTACGCGACGACGATTTCGGCCGCATCTGGATCCGCCAGTATGATTTTCTCCTGTGTGGACGATACAATCCCCACGACGTCTTTCGGCTCGACGATGCCATAGCGGGTGCCCTCGCGGGCGGCGTTGAACATCCCGCTATAGACGGCGAAGACGTAGCCAAATTCGATGATGCCCAGAACCACCAGTAAAAACACTGGTAAGATCAGGGCAAATTCGACCAGGCCCTGTCCGCGATTGGATCGTTCGACGCGGGATAGCAACTGGACCTTTAATCGCCGGAAACCAAGGGCAAACTTCCTATTGGATAATTGAAGGGGCGTTAAAATTTTTTCTATCATTCGTTTGGCTTCCATTTTGTTCACCTCGTATATGCTTGCTGGCTCGGACTTTGATCATCAGTCGATTCGACGTTGGACAACCGAGATAACGTGCTCTTGCCTCCATGATAACGCATCTGCGCCCCAGTGTCTTCCGTAAATATACGCAATTCTTCGCGTAAAACCCCGCAATTTGCTAGCGGACACTTGAATCCAAAGCCTGATCCAGAAATGTCGGGGAGTGAATCCACGTTGACACCTCCGTTCCGCCGTGTTATGATATGTCAACAGTAACTACTCAGCCTGCTGCCCGTTTGCAGCGGATAGGCGGGGGCCCCATTCTCCGGCACAGCAAAGGGCTGGTCTGAGTAGTTACAATCAACATTTCACCCAGGAGGAAGATGGGAACGATGGCAACCATCACGACAGATCCAACGACCATCGAGTCGATCATCGAAAAAGCGTCCATTTGCCGGATTGGCATGGCCGACGGCGACCGGCCCTACGTCGTCCCCGTAAATTTCGGCTATCGGGATCGCATCCTGTATTTCCACTCCTCCCCTACCGGCGCCAAGATGGATATACTCCAGAAAAACAGCCTCGTCTGCCTGGAATTCGACGTCGACGTCGAGATGGTGGAAGCCAAACGAGCCTGCAAGTGGGATGTCAAATATCGCAGCGTGATAGGATTCGGCCACGCCTCCATCGTCGAGGATCCGGCGGAGAAACGGCGCGCATTGGATTTGATGATGGCGCACTATTCCGACGCCGACTACGCCTACCCCGAGGAGATACTGGCGAAAACGAGCATCGTTCGGGTCGACGTCGAACAGTTGACGGCAAAGGTATCGGGATACTGATTTCCAGCAACGATTTCCCTGGCGCTCTCCCCCAGTCGGGCGAGAGAAAACGAACACAGCGAGGGTCGATGAAAAACCGGGCGATTGGCCTCACTGGTCTGATGACCGCTTGCGTGACGCTCGTCACACTCGCCACACTCGTGCTCGCGGCCTGTCAGACGCAAATTGTCGAGAGTCCGGGGGAACCGGCCCCGAGCATCGCCCGTGCGACAACGACGCCCACGCGCAAGTTTCCCAATACGCATACCCCACCCGCTTCGCCCACGACGCCGGTTTCGGCGACCGGGCATACGCCGCCGGCAGACCAGGGCTTCGCCCAATACGTCGTGCAAGCTGGCGACACGTTGTTGGGTATCGCGATGGCCCACGATCTACCGATGGCCGCTATCCAGATTCAGAACAACCTGGGAGCCTCGACGATCGTCAAGGTGGGCCAGACGCTCTCCATTCCACCTCGCGCCGCCTGGGAGGGGGCCTCGCATTTCTGGGTCGTGCACGTGGTCGAAGAAGGAGAAACCATCGGGGAGATCGCCAAAACCTACGGGCTGAAGGCCGACGCCCTCCAGACCGCCAACGGCCTGCCAGACGCCAACATGATCGTCGTCGGGCAGGAGCTCGTTCTACCGCTGAAGACGTTCGCCGTGGCCCAGGCTCCGCCGCCTGCGCCTACCCCGGCTCCGCCGCCCACACCCACTCCAGAGCCGGCGAGCGCGTCCGCCTACACCCCGAGCACTGCCCTATCCCAGACGGCCTCGATCACACAAACAGCGTCCACGC
>DSAR01000095.1 GCA_011046405.1 Chloroflexota bacterium
CTACTGAAAAAAGATCGTCTTAGCACAGAGCCACCGAGAACACGGAGAAAAATTGAGAATTTTTACGTAAATCGTGCCAAACTGTGAATTTTTTTGAGTAAAATGTTAAATTCTCTGTGCTCTCTGTGTCTCTGTGGTGAAATCTAGGCTTATTTCAGTGTAGCCATTGAAGGGATGTGAAATTCATGACCGACGCTGAATTGGTCATCTTGAGCCTGATCGCCGAACAGGCCCGGCACGGATACGAGATCGAGCAAAGCATCGAGAAACGCGGCATGCGAGAGCGGACGGAGATCGGCTTCTCCTCCATCTACTACCTGCTGAAGAAGCTGGAGACGAAAGGCCTGATCGAAGGCCAGCTGGAAGAGGCGGAACGCGGCCCGGCCCGCAAGGTTTACCACGCCACGCCCGCCGGGCGAGAGGCGCTGCACGACGCCATGCTCGAGGCTCTCTCGGTCCCGCAGTCACGCAACTCGCGCCTGATGTTGGCCGTGGGCAATCTGCCCGCCGTATCCCCCGCCGAGGCGTTGGCGGCCCTGCAGCAGTATCGCGACAGCCTGACCGAGCGACTGGCCCACGTGGAAGGCCGGTGGGAAGCACAACGCCCCCTGCCCTACTTCGTGGATGCGCTATTCGAATACAGTGTGACGATGATCCAGGCCGAGCGTGGCTGGATCGAGCAATTCATTCAAAAACTGGAGGAACAAAGTGGATAAGATCGACTTCAAGAAAGAGCTGAAACACCTGTATCGCCCCTCGACCAGGGCATTCGAGGTGATCGACGTGCCGCCGATGTAATTCCTGATGATCGACGGGCACGGCGACCCCAACGCGGAACAGGCCTACCAGGAGGCCGTCGAGGCGCTGTACGCCGTGGCCTACAAGCTCAAGTTCGCCAGCAAGAAGACGCTGGGGAAGGACTACGTCGTGCCCCCACTGGAGGGGCTGTGGTGGAGTGAAGATATGGAGACCTTCACCACACGGCGGGACAAGCGCGCCTGGAATTGGACGATGATGATCATGCAGCCGGATTGGATCACGCCGGGGATGTTCGAAACAGCATGCCAGCAGGTCGATGCGAAGAAGGACCTTCCGGCGCTACCCCTGCTCCGGCTGGAGACCTATCACGAAGGACTCGCGGTACAGATCCTGCACGTCGGCTCGTACGACGACGAGGGACCGACACTGGCCAGGATGCACGAGGCATTCATCCCCCAGCACGGCTACGAGATGGTGGGCAAGCACCACGAGATCTACCTGAGCGACCCCCGGCGGACGGCACCGGAGAAACTCAAGACGGTACTGCGGCAGCCGGTGCAGAAGGCGGGATCATGAAGGCCTATCACGGCTTCGTGCCACTGTGGAGACGGCGTCCGCATCAACTGCAAGCACTGGTCGTTAGGACGCAGAAAAACGCTGATGAACGCTGATTTCGGACTCCCCGCTTTGGCTCTCTGGCAGTTCGCACGGTTGGCTTGGAGAGCGGTCAATTTTTCGCCACAAATGAATTGAGTTTTCGTGTTGATTCGCGCAAACCTATCCTGAGCGTAGTCGAAGGATTCGTGGCTAATCTCTCACCGCGACCATACGAAATCCCAAAGAACCGAACTTCGAAGCCAGAATTCGTGTTATTTGTCCATTCGTGAAATTCGTGATCCAGAGATGTCGGGTAATGAAATTTGGATAAATGGTGAATACTGGGTAAAATAGACCAGATGAGGACAAGAGATAAACAGGTGACATTTGATGAGCCCCGCTTCAAAGCACTGGCGATCGGGCCCCTGACCATCGATCCCCCCGTGGTGCTGGCGCCGATGGCGGGGTACACGCGGGCGCCTTTCCGCGTGATCTGCCAGCAGATGGGGTGCCGCCTGGTCTACACGGAGATGGTCACCGCCGAGGGCGTGAGCCGCCGCTCGCCGCCGACGATGCGCTATCTTGATATCGCACCCGGCGAAGGTCCCATCGGCACACACATCTACGGCGTCGACCCCGACGCCATGGCGAAGGCGGCCGAGGTGATCGAGTCGCTGGGCCGCTTCGACCTGATCGACGTCAACTGCGGATGCCCGGTGCCCAAGGTGACGCGCAAGGGGGCCGGCGTGGCCCTGATGCGTCAACCGGAGACGCTGCGCCGGATCGTGGCGGCGATGGTCCAGGCCACGTCGCTGCCGGTGACGGTCAAGACCCGCCTGGGCGTCTCCCGGGAGCAATGCAACGTTTCTGAAGTCGCCCACGCAGTCGAAGAAGGGGGTGCCGCCGCCATCGCCATCCACGCCCGCTTCGCGACCGACCGCCACGCCGGCTCGGTCGACCTGGCGGCCCTGAAGCGGGTCAAGGCGGAACGCGGCATCCCCGTCATCGGCAACGGGGGCGTGACCTCGCCCCAGGACGCCTTCGCGATGCAACAGAAGACCGGCGTCGACGGCGTGATGGTCGGCCGGGGCGCCCTGGGCAATCCGTGGCTATTCAGGGACGTCAATAGATTCTCGAACGGGGAATCACCCGCGCCGCCCACGGACGCCGAACGCCGGGCGGTGATCGCCCAACACCTGGAACACCTGTACCAGGTCGTCGCCGAATGGGAGAAGACACTTCCAAACCGGAAGTATACCTCGGAACAGGTCGCGTGCCGCATGTTTCGGGGTCACTTGAGCTATTACCTGGCCGGCATGCGTGGGGTACGACAATTGAAGAAGCGCTTGATGAAGATGGAATCGATCGAGGCGGTGATGGCAGGGGTGGACGAGGTCTTGCGCACTAACGCCAGCGATGGTGCGTCACGTCAATCCGCCCCTTATCTGTAACACAACTGTAACCAAAAAGCGCTGCGCGTCGTGCTAAAATCAAGCTGGACAAAATTTATTACCTGACATCTCTGGATCACGAATGTCACGAATGGACAAATCACACGAATTTTGGCTTCGAATTTCGGTTCTTTGGGATTTCGCATGGTCGCGGTGAGAAATTAGCCACGAATTACACGAATTAACACGAAAAGCCCAAAGATTAGTGAAAATTCGTGTAAACCTATCCTGAGCGTAGTCGAAGGATTCGTGGCAAAAAATTGACCGCTTGCTAAGCCGACCATGCAAACTACCAGAGAGCCCGAATTTCAAAAAACTTTCGTGAAATTCGAGCATTCGTGTGATTCGTGATCGAAAATCAGGCTCTTGGCCACGAATGTCGGGTAGTGAAATGGACAAATACTGAATTATCCGTGTCCATCTGCGGTTCCAACTGACCCAGAACGATTTGCAGGAGGTGGCACACCATGCTCGCTTATGACGAACAACAAATTCACGCCGTGGAAAAGGGGCATCCCAACCGCCAGGTCGCCCTGCTGATCCACGGCTGGTCGAGTTCCTGGTACGCCATGTCGCCTCTCCTGGACCTATTGAGCCAGCGGTTCCGCGCCATCGCCATCGACCTGCCCGGCTACGGCATCTCCCCTCCGCTCTCCGGGCGGGCGTCTATCCCGGCCTACGCCGACGTGCTGGCCAATTTCGTCGAGCGGGTGACCGACGGGCCGGTCGTACTGGTGGGCCACTCGATGGGCGGGATGACCAGCCTGACGATGGCCCTGCGTTACCCCGCCCTGGTCGAACGCATGGTGCTCATCGGGCCGACCATCAGCGGCCGGCTCTCCACGCACATCAACATGCTAGTCTCGCCGATCAACATGCTGGAGCGTTTCGGGCTGGGCAGCCTGATCGTCTCCACCGTCGAGCGGGCGATGGTAGGCATCACCGACCGGCTGATGCGCCCTGCTTCCTTCGCCGAACGGTCTGTGATCACCGAGCAGGATTACGCCCGCCTGCGGGCTGACGCGCGACGGCCCGGGCAGGGCAAGGTGCGGGCCGAGTGCTTCTTCGCCATGCGTGAAAACGACCTGCGGGGGCAACTGGGACAGATCGACACCCCGTCCCTGGTGGTCTGGGGGGCCGAGGACAACACCGTCCCCCTGCGAGACGCCGGTGTCGTCGCCGACGAATGGCCCGCGGCCGACCTGCGCATCGTCCCCAAGGCCGGCCACTGGCCCCACTTCGAGACGCCGGAGACGGTCCGCCGCCAGATCGCCGCGTTCCTGGGCCTCCCGATGTTCAGCAACGCCCTCCACGCACCCATTGAGGACGATGACTTGATGCTCACCCGCGAGGTGGCCCGTTTCCTGGCCCATTCCGACATCGGCGATGGGCTGAACGTGCCCCAACGCACCCGCCTGGCGGCCCAGTTCCGGCAGCGCAAGTATCCCTCCGGCAGCCACATCGTCAGCGCCGACGAGGCGGGCAACGAGTTGTACATCGTGCAATCCGGCTCGGTGGAAATCTGGAGCGAGCCGGACGAACCCGGCCACGAGGGGATGAGCGCCCACCGCGTGGCGACCCTGCGCCCCGGCCAGATGACGGGCGAGCTGGCGATGCTAGATCAGGGGGTGCGCAGCGCCGATCTATTGGCGGGGCCGGAGGGCGCAACCGTCCTCTCCCTCTCGCGAGACCGGCTGCTGGGCCTGTGCGAGGACGACGCCGTGCTTGGTAGCCGCCTGTTGTGGAACATCGCCGTAGCGATGGCGAAACGGGTGCGCTTCATCCTCTGGCAACTGGATCGAGCCTCCCAACGCCCCGGCAAGTAGAACATCCCTAAGTGGTTTGAGCGTATTTAACCAGTTTTAGGCACATAACAACTCGCTGCACGCGACCGCACCTCCGGAGCGTGGAAATAGTGACACTCTTTCACACGACACTCTTTCACAGGTATCGTGTCTGAACCGCTAAGCCCAATTAACAAGAAGAAGGAGTAATGAGCGATGTTGTTGAAGATCCACCTATTCGGCTCCGCTCAAGCCCGCTACAGTGACTGTCTTCTAAACGGGTTCCCCGCCCGGCAACCCCACCAGTTGTTGTGTTATCTCCTGCTCAACCGGCAACGCCATCATCACCGGGAACGACTGGCCAATCTCTTCTGGGAAGATTATCCCACCGCGACCTCGCTCAAATATCTGCGGGACTCGATCTGGCGCATGCGCCAGGCGCTCCAGGCAGCCGGCGCTCCGCCAAACGACTACATCGCGGTGGACAACCACAGCGTAGCCTTCAATTGCAACAGCAATTACTGGCTGGATATCGAGACTTTCGAGGCCCAGGCCCTGCGTTACCAGGACGTCCCGGCCCACCATCTATCGCCAGAGCAGGCCGCCGATCTGGAGGAAACCCTGCAACTTTACACCGGCGATCTCCTGGAAAGTGTCTACGAGGACTGGTGCCTGTACGACCGGGAGCGATTCAGGCTCCTGCACATCGGCATGCTGAACAAGCTGACCAACTTCTACGAGCACAACGGCAATTACCAGCACAGCCTCATCTGTTGCCGGCGCGTCCTGGCCCACAACGACGCCCGCGAGAAAACCCACCGGCAGATGATGCGTCTCTACTGGCTGATGGGCGATCGCGAATCGGCGCTGAAGCAATACGAACGCTGCGTCGAGATCCTGCGCGACACCCGGGACGTCCCCCCAATGGCCGAGACACAGCAACTCTACCAGCAGATCAAGCAGAACCGAGAACAGGATAGTGACTTATCCGTTCCCCCCGCTCCTCCTCCCGAAGCACCCCAAGCGCTGTTGAGCGACATGCTCCGACAGGTGCACCAACTCCAGGCCGCCGTCGAGCACGTCAGCGCCCACCTGGCGACCGTGGAACGCCGGATCGAGGAGTCGATGCGCTGTTAGCGAGAAAGCGAGTCAGCGAGTCAGCGAGTCAGCGAGTCAGCGAGTCAGCGAGTCAGCGAGTCAGCGAGTCAGCGAGTCAGCGAGTCAGCGAGTCAGCGAATGAGCGTTTAAGCACATGTCTGATTGAAAAGCCCCTCAAACCATCCGCAAACGCAGGCCCCCCGCTGGATTATCAGTCATGCTCATTATCCTCAAGCAGGTGAAACCGCAGACGGACGCAGATAAACGCCGATTACGTCTGTTTTTGGCGCAGATGGGGATAGCCCAGTATCTTCAGTTTGCATCTTCCTCTATGCCTGGCCAGCCATTCATCTCAAGACGTTCCTAAGACGCCCGTAAGACCCTATTCAGACGCCCTTGTTTTATCTTAGCGAGTAAATTTCTGTATCCACGCTTCTGCTGCTCTCCCTTGACGCCGACTCATTCCACGGTTGGCGAGCGATCGTCACGAAAAAAGAACGAGGTAACCCGGTGCAAGACGATACCCACTCCTTCGTCGTCCGTATCTGGCACGAAGCGCTCAACAGCGAGGGCCACATCGTCGCCTGGCGCGGGTTCGCCGATCACGTGAGCAGCGGGGAGCGCTGCCACTTCGAGGACCTGAAGCAACTGGTAGGCTTCATCCAGACCAAGGTAGGCCTGGACGAGGGGCGATCTTCTTCTCAGCAGCGCGCGTCCATCTCCGGGAAGCGGGAGTGAGATCAACAATGACACCATCCGCCCTCCCGCGCCCTCCCGCACCCGACCTCAGTCTCCGGCACCTGGAGGCGGCGTTGATGCGCGTCGACGTGCTCCTCCACCGGGCCGTGCTGCGGTGGCAGCAGGCGGGGCAGGACCCCAATGACCCTTTTCGCGGCCAATACGTCTCGGACGCCGGGGCCCAGGCGCTGTTGAGACGGCCCTTCGGCGCCAGTTGGGGCCAGACGGTCGCCCTGAACGAGCGGGAGGGCCAGGCCTACGCCGACGCATTGGCCCAGGTCGAGCAGGTGACCCAGGGGATCGTCGAGAGCGCCGAGGAGGAAGGTCACCCCCTGCGGCTGGATCACCTGGCCCGCACCTTCGAACTGACCCGCTTCGACCGGGACGCGCTGCTGATCTGCCTGGCACCCACCCTCGACCTGCGCTATGGGCGCATCTACGGTTACCTGCAGGACGACGTGACCCGCCGCCGGCCTGGAGTCAACGTCGTGCTCGACCTCCTCTGCCTGCCAGGCGTGAACCGGTTGACGAAACTGGCCCATTTTTACGACGACGCCCCCCTGTTCAGACACTGCCTGCTGCAGCGGGTGAGCGAGGCGGGCGCGGCCGAGCCACCACTCCTGGGCCAGACGCTGCGCGTCGATGAGGCTATCGTCGCCTGGCTGCTGGGGGATTACCAGCCCCACGCCGACCTGGCCCCGCACGCCACGCTCCAGACCCCGCAACCGGACGTAGCGCACCGACTATTAGGCGCGCCGCTGGACGAGCGACTGCATGTGGATCCAGGAGACGCCGAGCAACCCATTTTCGTCTTCCACGGGCCGGACGCGGCGAGCCAGGCAGCCGCCGCCCGCGGCCTGGCCGCCCGGCTCAGGCAGCCCCTGTTGACAGTCGATCTGGCGGCAGTGCTCGATACCGGACTCAGCGCCGAGCGGGTGCTCCGGCTGACGCTGCGCGACGCCCGCCTGACCGGCGCCCTCCCGCACCTGACCGGCTGGGACGCCTGCCTGGCCGATGAAAACAGGCTGCCGCCCCGGCTCCTGGCCGAGCTATGCGCCCATCCCGGTCCCGTCGTCGTCGCCGGTCACGCGCACTGGCGCGCCGAGGGAATCGCGCGCCGCAGCGCGCGCCGCGGCGCGCGACGGCGCGCGCTGCGCTGGTTCCACTTCCCCATCCCGGCCTTCACACAGCGACGCGCGCTGTGGCTCCACTTCCTGCACGAGACGGACGGCGACGAGATGTTAGACGTGGCGCTGCTGGCCAGCCACTTTATGCTGACCACCGGCCAGATTCGGGACGTGATCGCGTCGGCCCGGGACGCCGCCGCCCAACGGGGCGACCCGCTCACCGAACGCGATCTCTTCGCCGCGGCCCGGTCCCACGCCAGCGCCCGCCTGAGCAGCCTGGCGCTCAAAATCGAGCCCCGCTATACCTGGGGCGATATCGTACTGCCCGACGATCAACTGGCCATGCTACACGAAATCGTGAATGCCGTCCGCCAACGGCCGCGGGTGCTGGACGAATGGGGCCTCGGACGCAAGCTGACCGCCAGCGCCGGGGCGACCATCCTCTTCGCCGGGCCGCCGGGCACCGGCAAGACGATGGCAGCCGAGGTCATGGCCGCCGAATTGGGCCTGGACCTGTACAAGATCGACCTGTCGACGGTGGTGAGCAAGTACATCGGCGAGACGGAGAAGAACCTGGAGCGCATCTTCGAGGGGGCCGAGCACAGCAGCGCCATCCTCTTCTTCGACGAGGCCGACGCGCTGTTCGGCAAGCGCTCGGAGGTACGGGATTCCCACGACCGCTACGCCAACATCGAGATCAGCTACCTGTTGCAACGGATGGAGGCCTACGACGGCGTCACCATCCTGGCCACCAACCTGCGGGCCAACCTGGACGAGGCCTTCACCCGCCGCCTGCAGTTCGCGGTCGATTTCCCGTTCCCGGAGGAGGTCTATCGCCAGCGCATCTGGGAGACGCTGTTCCCGGATGGCGCACCCCACGCCGCCAACCTGGATTTCGACCTGATGGCCCGGCGCTTCCGCTTAGCGGGCGGAAACATCCGCAACATCATCGTCAACGCCGCCTACCTGGCGGCCGCCGACGGCCAGGAGGTCACGATGGCCCACCTGTTACACGGCGCCCGGCGGGAGTTGCAGAAGATGGGGCGCTTGATCCCGGAGGAGGATTTAACGATAGAGCGAATCAGCGAATGAGCGAATCAGCGATAGAGCGAATCAGCGATAGAGCGAATCAGCGAATCAGCGAATGAGCGATGGAGCGAATGAGCGAATCAGCGATAGAGCGATGGAGCGAATCAGCGAATCAGCGAATAGTGAAATATGGAGATGCATCAATGAGTGAAATTTTAGATACGGTTGCAGCGTTTTTCCAGGAGGACGAATGGCCTTTCAGCCTGATGGAGGAATTGACGGCGCTGCGGACTGGGTTCAAGGGCTCTAACGGGGAATGGACCTGTTACGCCCGGGCCCGGGATGAGCAGGAGCAATTCATTTTCTACTCGATCTGCCCGGTCAAGGCGCCGGAAGACGAGCGGCAGCGGATGGCCGAGTTTCTGACGCGGGCCAACTATGGCCTGTTGATCGGCAATTTCGAGATGGATTTCTCCGACGGGGAGATCCGTTACAAATCCAGCATCGACGTCGAAGATGACCGGTTGAGCCCGGCTTTGGTCAAGAACATAGTCTACGCCAACGTCCTGACGATGGACCGGTATATGCCGGGTATCATGAAGGTGCTGTACGCCGACATGGCGCCGGCAGAGGCGATCGAACTGATAGAGGGATAAAGCCAAAGATGAATCGAGATTTTATTGGCCGGTGTGGCGCTTACTGCGGAACTTGTGCATGGCGAGAACAAACCCATTGCCCGGGATGTCAATTGTGCAAGGGTGACATGTTCTGGGGCGAGTGTTCTGTCGCCAAGTGTTCCATCGAAAAAGGTATAGCGCACTGTGGATTCTGTTCGGATCTTCCCTGCGACATACTTCAACAAGCTTTTGACCACCCTGAACACGGCGACCATGGCGAGAGGCTGGCTAATTTGAAGGCTTGGGCGAGGGGAGAAGATTCATACATCGCGTTGGGAACCTTCCCCACACAAAATGATCGCTGAACCTACAGCGACCGGGCTGAACACGGAACCATGAAATCCGCTTTCTTCTAGCCGATTCAAATCGGCGAGGATGCGCGCGTATGGGAACTCAATCGCAAAAAAAGAATAGCGAGTCAGTCACCGACGCGGTCAATAAGGGCAAGAATCCCGCTGCGGCCGCCCCGGCCGGGCTGGATCTCGCGCCCCTGGCCCAGATGGCGGACGGGCTGGCGGTCCAGCGCGCCATGACCGACCCGCGCCAGATCTCGCCCAAATCGGTGCCGGGCTTGCAGCGCTCGCTGGGCAACCAGTACGTACAAACGATGATGACCCGCGCCGCCCAGGGCCAGGCTACCTCTACGATAGCAACCGACGTCCAAACCGACGTGGCCCGGAAGCAGGAACCCCGTATTTCGAAACAGGACGCGGGTGGCAACGGCGGCGGGGCGCTATCCAACACGATGAGCGGTGAGATCGACCGCCAGGTCAGCCGGGGGGGCAAACCGCTCCCCAGCACCACCCACGCCAAACTGCGGCAGAACCTGGGCGTCCAGGATCCGGAGAACATCCAGGTCCACGCCGATAAAGAGGCCAGCCAGATCAGCAAGTCGCTGGGCGCGCGGGCCTTCACCACCGGCAGCCACATCTTCTTCCGCGAGGGGGAATACGACCCCGGCAGCACCCAGGGGCAGCGCCTGATCTACCACGAGAGCGCGCACACCGTGCAACAGGGCGCCACCGCCCAACGAGGCCCCCAGAGCAAGCCACAACCGACGGCCCAACAACAGGCCCAACAACAGGCCCAACGACAGGCCCAACAACAGGCCCAACGACAGGCCGTCGTCACGTCCCCCGACGACGAATACGAGCAGGAAGCCGACGAAGTCGCCGAAAAGGCAGTCGCCGCCCCGGCGCCCCAATTGGCCGGAGTCGACGCACCACCGGAGGAAGGGACGGGAGCGGCCGACGCCGCCTTCGAGCAGGCGACGCAGGCCTCGACGTCTATGAGCACACAGATCATCGAGGATACCGAAAACAATCGGGTCCAGATGGACGAGGACGAAGAGGAGAAAAAGCAGAAAGAGGCCGAGAAGAAAAAGGAGGAGAAAAAGGGCGAGACGGATCAGGAGAAGGACAAGCAAGAGAAAGACGCCGAGGAGCAGGGCAAGAAGCAGGGGGAGGAAAAGGACAAAAAAAGGAAAGAGGAAGAAGAAATCAAAAAAATCCCCAAGCCGGAAAAGCCCGAAGAGCCGGAGAAAGTCGAGCAGAAGCTCCCCATCCCAGAGGCGACGGTTGACGTCGATGAGGCCAAGTTCGACCCCACCGAAGATTACGAAGAGCCGGAGATGGACGAGGAGATGCTGCCCACCTGGGGCGAACTGGCCTCGGGCACGGTGCAGATGTCGGCCGACACCGTCGTGGAGGAGGTGGAATTCCGGCAGACGCTGATGGAGGGGACGGACAGCGAGGAGGGTTTCACCGCTCTCTCGGGCGACATTGAGGTCGAGGGGGGAGGCGAGGGGGAAGGCGCCGAGGACATCGACAAAGGCGCCATCATCGGCGACGCGCTGGGCGAGGGGGCGCTGGCGGGGTTGCAGGAGGGGGCCACCGAGTTCATCTCCGACCAGATCGTCCAGGCGGCCACGTCGAAAATCCCCTACGCCGATGGTTTCATCAACATGGCCAAGATGGCCCAGGATCCCAACCAGTGGTTCGAGGACAACGTCATGGCCATCGGCGACGGGGCCAAGAGCATGGTCAAGGGATTCGAGGCCATCGGCGACGAGGACACCGCCTGGGGTTACATGGCCGCCACGCTAGAGGCGGTCATCGGCATAATCGACTTCATCAACAGCATCGTGGGCCTGATCAACACGATCTTCCAGATCATCCTGGCGATCAGCAAAGCGCTGGTCATCCTGGGAAATATCATGATCTCGCTGTGCCCCGGCCCCTTCGGCATCTTCGCCTGGACGCCGGCCGTCTTCGTCCCGGTGGTGACCTTCTTCACCAACGTCATCGCCTTCCTCGACCCGATCAACAACGCCGTCAGCGCCGTCGGCAACATCCTGGGCGCGGTCAAGTACAGTCTCCAGCCGCTGGTCATCCTCTTCCGCATCCTGGACATCGCCGAGAGCAAGGCGGATCCCGAAAAACTCAAGGAAAAGCAGGAGAAGCTACAGAGCGCGACCAAGGGTTTCGTCAAGAGCACCACGCAGAAGGTCGCCAACAAGGCCAAGGACAAGGCCGCCGCCAAAATTCAAAAGCGCATGGACCAGCGCAGTATGCGCAAGGCGGAACAGGAGGCCGACGCGGCTGGCGTTCCCCAGGGCGATCAAATGGGCCCGCTCACCGATAGCCAGCAGAAGGCGAAGGATAAGCTCGACGCCGCCCGGGAGAAGTACGAGGCGAGCAAGAAAGCGGACGAAAACGAGAAATGGTCAGGCCTGCTCCCGCACAAGGCGATCAAGAAACAGTGGAGCGACGTCAAGGAAAACGTCACCAAGGTCACGGGAGGAGACCCGAAGGACTACAGCCAGCGCCCCGAGAAGTACAAAGACCTCAGCCCCGAGGAATACGAGAAGCAGCGCATGAAAGGCTCACGGGAGGAGGCGCAGGAACGGACGGCCGGCCTCAAGGAATTGAAGGACCGTAAAGAGAAGGCCAAGGAGGCCGAGGCGCTGGCCAAAGCCAAGAAGGGGGAGACGAAGGAGGCCGAGCGGGCATACGCGGAAGAAAAAGCCTACTATGACAAAAAGCAACAAGAGATGAACGACATCCATGCCCGGATGGAGGCGGTGGAGAACGAGCAAGATAAAGCGCGCGCCGAATATAAGGCGGCCGTCGATGCGGATGACCCGGAGCGGCGGGAGAAAGCGACGAAACGGCTGAACGAGCTGGAGATGGAACGGACATCTATCCAGTATTTCGAGCAGCCGGAGGCCGAGCGACTCGCCTACGACGCGCAACGCTACCTGGATCGAAAAAAGCAATTGCGCGATGACGCAATTACTGCGGAACATGAGGCGCAGCAAAAGGCGGAGCGCAAGCGCGAGAAG
>DSAR01000093.1 GCA_011046405.1 Chloroflexota bacterium
GCGGTGACGCGGGGCCCCGGCTCTTTCACCGGTTTGCGGGTGGGGATGGCTGTGGCCAAAGGCTTAGCCCTGGCCCAGCGTATCCCTATCATCGGCGTTCCCACGTTGGACGTCGTCGTCGAGGCGCAGGGTCAAGATACCCGTCCTTTGTGCGCTGTATTACAAGCCGGACGCCAGCGCATCTGCGTGGCAATCTATCGTTGGCGAGATGGAAAGTGGCGCGTGCGCCAGGCACCTTATCTGACAACGTGGCAAAAATTGGCAGAGGAGATCACCTTACCCACGCTATTCTGTGGTGAGGTTGATCCGCTTGGGGTCGAGCGCCTGGACGATCTCGGCGACATGGCCATTCTACTGCCAGCAGCGGCGAGATTGCGCCGGGCCGGTTACCTGGCCCAGATTGCGTGGCGACGATTGAAGCGGGGCGAGACGGACGACCCCGCCACCCTGGTTCCACTATATCTTCAACATCCCGTGTAATCAATGGCCCGATTTTCACCCTACGTCATTCGGCCGATGGAACCCGACGACGTGTCGACGGTGGCTGCTATCGACCGCATATCATTCCCCTCTCCCTGGCGAGCATCATCTTATCTGTATGAACTAAAACATAACCCTCGATCCGCTTACTACGTTCTCCTCGAACCCACCGCCGGGGTGAGTGGAAAATCTCCGCCTCGTGACTCTCGATGGAGGCGATGCTTGAATCGTATATTGGGCCGATCGGAAAAGCCAAGCGTGATCGGCTACGTTGGTTTTCGATTTGAGCAAGCCGAAGCCCACATCAGCACCATCGCCGTCCACCCCGATTGGCGCGGGCGAGGATTGGGAGAACTGCTGTTGTTGACGGCGATAGAGAAGGCGCTCGATCTAAACATGCACGTCATCTCCCTGGAAGTACGTCCCTCTAACCTGCTCGCCCAACGTTTGTACCGCAAATATGCGTTTCGCTTCACAGGAACCCAGCCCGGTTACTACCGGGATGGTGAAAACGCCCGATTGATGGCGGTGGACCTGACCAGCGAAAGCTATCGGTCTCACCTGGACAAGTTGCGCCGGCATCTAGCGACCAAACTTCAACGTGAAGCTCCTGGTGATGGACGCCTGCCTTCAAAGAGGCCAAATGTTGGACAAATTGATGGGGATACGCTATAATCAAACGCGAACAAGCGGCAATCTGTCAAAGTATCTTCTCAATAAACCGGGGGCTTGTTCGTAGTAGGCGCTTCAGCGCCCTTAAAAGCGCACTGAAGCCGCTATATAGCGCGCGCACTACGAACAGATTCACCCCAAGTTATTGAGAAGATACTGTCAAAGATGCACCTGGGGACAAATTTAAACGAACAGGAGGCGTAGCGTGTCCGAATTAGATGCACTGGCAACAGAGATCGCCAGATGTACGAAATGTCTATTGCATCAGGGGCGAACCAGGACTGTGCCCGGCGAGGGGCGTGACGATGCGGACGTGATGTTCGTCGGTGAGGCTCCCGGTTTTTACGAGGATCAACAAGGGCGACCGTTCGTGGGAGCGGCCGGCAAGTTCCTGGACGAATTGCTGGATAGCATCGGCCTGAAGCGTGGGGACGTCTTCATCGCTAACGTCATCAAGTGCCGCCCGCCAGGCAACCGGGACCCGCTACCCGAAGAGATCGCTGCTTGCAAACCGTACCTGGATCGGCAGATCGCGTTGATCCAACCCAAGATCATCGTGACCCTGGGGCGTTTCTCGATGGCCCGCGCATTCCCCAAGGCGCGCATTTCCCAAATTCACGGTCAACCTCGTAAAGTGGATGGGATCATCTATTACCCGATGTATCACCCGGCTGCGGCTTTACACCAGCCAAGCCTGCGCCAGACTGTGGTAGACGATATGCGCCGCATTCCTCAGATCATCGCTCAGGCCAGCCACATTGCCGAGTTCGAGCCGACGCCAGAAGCGGAACAATTGAAGTTATTCTAATTGCACGCATTTCATTACCCGACATCTCTGGACCACGAATGTCACGAATGGACAAATAACACGAATTTTGGCTTCGAATTTCAAAAAACATTCGTGACATTCGACCATTCGTGTGATTCGTGATAGAAAACCAGGCTCTTGGCCACGAATGTCGGGTAGTGAATGCACGCATTAACATCAGGCCACAAAGTCGTGTTCATTCGTGAAATTCGCGGCGAGAACGCTCGCCAACACGTCGGGGCCACTACTCGAGAGGCGGTAGAATTCAAGTGATCGAGTTCATCTCCATTATCGTACTTACCTTCGCCCTGGCATTGGTCGTGATGGGCGTCATCACGATGTGGCTGGAGCAGGGACGCAATCGACTGACAGGCATCGCCCTCATCGTCGTCGGTGTCCTCGCCGGTGCTGGTTATGCCTTCCTGGGTAGTCGCTTCGCGTTGAGGTTTTTTGATCGCTTGATTGTCGCGGTCGATTTGCCGGGTCTGATGGCAACGGCCTTCACGTATACGACCGGAGTGTTGAGCGGGTCGGCCCTGGCTGTGGGCCTTTTCCTGTGGGCTACCGGGCGCTTTCGACACCAGACAGAACGAACCTCCGCCGCTTTCATCATCGTGGGCATATTGGTGGCGTTGGTGGCGACGGTTTTTGCCATCGCGCTTAGCGGTCCATAGCAAAAGAGAGAAATGCCGTATCATCTCAATAAGTTGGGGAGCTGTGGCCGGTCTTCCGACCGAGCCACAGCGGGCACGGTCAGGAGACCGGCCCGAGCGAGTTTGCCCCGGTTTATTGAGATGATACGAAATGCCCGACTGTCACCAAAACACTGCTTGATTTGATATCTGGACAGGCCCACAAATTGGACCTGTCTTTTTTCGGCTAGTTTGTCATTATAGCCATTCATGTCATGGCCGATTTTGGCATTCTGAAAAAAGAATACGAGATAGGGGAAATGCGATTCCGGAATCTGCCCGCTTTCCGGCTCACACCCTGGGGTAAGGGACTGCTTAAAACCCTTTAGCTGTAGACATATTTTCTCAACCAGCCGTTTGTGATCAAGTGCGGGTGGAACGCGAGGGCGCTGCCGAATAATTATAACGATGGAGATTTGACAAATTATGGGGGTTATAATAGAATCGCCTCAAGTGCGAGCACTCTCGATGCAGGAAGGGAACGCTATGCAGGCCACGCGCGAACGCATTATGAATATCCTGAAAAATCGAGGACGGGTGACGGTTGACGATCTCAGCAGAGAACTGGACTTGACCGCCGTAACGATCCGCCACCACCTCGATATTCTGCGCGGAGAGGGCCTGGTCTCAGCGCCGTACACACAGCGTCGTAAATCCCCGGGCCGCCCCAAGCACGTCTACACGCTATCTGAAAAAGCGAACTCGCTTTTTCCCAAGCGCTATGACAAACTGCTCCTGCAAATTCTCAACGACCTACGCGAGCAGTACTCGCCACAAGAAGTGAAACGGATGATGAGACGCATCGGGGAGCGCTTTGCCGAACAGGCCGCCATCTCTGATGGTGCTGATCTAGATACGCGTGTCCGATGCACTGTCACATTTCTGGAGGATATGGGCTACATGCCGCGATGGGAACGGCGAAAAGACGGTACGCATCTCCTTCACATCATCAACTGTCCCTACGAGCGTGTATCCGAACGTGATGACGTCGTGTGCTTGATGGACCTTTGTGTGCTGCATCATCTTCTCGGAATACATCCACAGCGTGTTGCATCGATTCACACAGGCGATCGAATGTGCTCTTACGTCATTAGCCCCTGATCCCACAAAGTCTCCATCCGAATAAAGCCAGAGAATAGTTGTGGAACTTATGAAAACAACACTGATATATCCAGGTATTGCCGGTCGTGGTTTCGAATCGCTCAAGCAGGGTATGGACGCGGGGTGGATATCCCACGGATTAGCCTCCTTGAGCAGCGCAGCCAAAGCGGAAGGGTTCGAGGTAGACCTGATCGATCTGCGAGCGCTCTCGAGCTGGGATCACTTCCGGGAAATCCTCGTCGAAAGGGATCCCGACGTGATCGGCGTGACGATGATGAGTGTGGACTACAACCCGGCTCGCCAGGCGCTCGCCATCGCCAAAGCGGTCAAGCCCGAGATATTCACCGTCATCGGCGGTCCCCACGTCACGATTGCCCTGGAAGATGCCCTGCGCATCCCGCACGTCGATTACCTGGTCACCGGTGAGGGAGAAGTGACGTTCCCCCAGTTACTCCATCGGCTCAAAGGCGACGATCCACCGCCGCATCGTGTGTTGCGGGGCAAGACGCCTGACCTGGATCAAATCCCCTTCATCGACCGAGGGCTCTTCCTGGACGAATGGAAGAAGTGGGGCTACGATCTGGATTCGCCGGAGGTGCCTTTCGTTCCCGAGCTCCCCGCGCCATTTACGACCTTGATCGCCGGTCGGGGTTGTATCTACAACTGCGCGTTCTGCAAGCCCGGCGAGGACTACCTCTTTGGCAAGCGAACCCGGCGGCGAAGTGTAGAGAACGTCATCGCCGAACTGCGCCTGCTGGTCGAACAGCACCACATCGCTTCCTTCATGTTTCACGACGATTGCTTGACCGAGGATCGGGAATGGGTCATCGCCTTCACCGAGCAATACATCGCCGAGGGATTCGAGATGCCCTTCTTCTGCCAGAGCCGGGCAGACATCCTGGTCAAGAACGAGGATATGGTCGCTCGAATGGCCCAGGCCGGCTTGCGTGGATATTTCATCGGTTTCGAAAGCGGCAACCAGCGCGTCTTGACGTTCATTCGCAAGGGAACCACACCGGAACAGAACCTGGAAGCCGCCCGCATCTGTCGAAAGTACGGGATCAAGATCTGGGCCAACTATATGATGGGCTTGCCGACCGAGACCAAGGAAGAAGTCATGGATACGGTGCGGCTGATGAAAGAAATCGATCCCGATTACTACAGCCCCGCGTTTTTTACCCCTCACCCCGGCACCGACCTGTACGATTACGCCGTCGAACACGACCTGAGCCGTATCACCGATTACGACTCCTATCGCCGCAACCCCACCGAGCCCAAGATCAAGGGACAGGATTACGAGTTCCTGCGTTGGGCTATGGCCCAGAGCCAGCGACGCAAGCCCATCAACGCGCTCAAGCGATGGGCGGGCGCTCAATGGCAACGCGCCCGGCGCGTCACGCCATCCAAGGTCTTGCACAAGCTGGGGCTGGTCAGTGCGTGAATCTATGTCGTCGGTAAAATTCGACAACGATCGCAATCCACCATCGCCTCGAAAACCCCAAAATCCACATGTTTGCAAAAAGGTCATGGCCATGCTAGAATAGCCTCCACTTTTTGATTCCGACGAGAGTCGAAAGCACACGAGTCGAAATCTGTGGCGTCAACTGCCTGTTGCACACTTGAAGAATCCCCTTTATTCGGGTGATGTAGGTTGTTTATGATGTAGGTTGTTTATAAGGAGGGTTTATGCTAAACCCAACGTCTGATGACCAAATGAACGATACGTTCTCCCAATCTATCGAAGTGTTAGGGCTTTCAAGCCGGGCTCATAACGCGTTAATGGACGCCGGCATCGAGACGGTCGGCGATGTGCAGGCCGCTCTCGCAGAGGGAGACGAGGCCCTGACGCGCATCAAGGGCATCGGCCCCAAGACGCTGGAAAGCCTGAAGCAGAAGATGACGGCGTTCCAGCCTCCGGCTGAAGCCGAAGCAGCAGAGCCAGTGGAAGCGATGGCTGAACCGGCAGAGGTGCCGGTGGAAGTACCGGCGGAGGTACTGGCCGAGGTACCGGCGGCTGAACCCATGATCGAATCCGAGGCAGAACCGGAGATTCCCACACCGGAGGAACTGGCCGCCGAGGCGGAGATCGCGATGCCCTCGGCGCGGGTGGAACCCGAACCAGCACCATCTGTCGAGAGGGAGATTCCCGAAGTACCAACCACGGCCCCGGAACCGGCGCCTTCCTTGATCGACCGTCTGCGCGCGACCTTTGCCCAATCGCGGGAACAGATCGGCTTCCGGCAATGGGTCTTCGGCGCCGTGAGGTTCCTGGCCATCATCCTGCTCCTGGTGCCTCCCGTCGCGTTGCCCCGCCGGCTGGGCCTGCTCGGCTACACCCGGCTCAACGCCGACAGCGGGTACGCCGCCAGGCACGAAGACGGGCTGACCGTCAGCGTATCTCCCGAGGCCGAGGAAAAGCTGCGCGTGCGTTTGGAATCGGTTCCCGAGCGAGATTTGATGGCCGGGTACGCCGGAAAAGCGCTCGTTCGAGCCATCGAGGCGCTGCCCGAGCATCTCTCCGTGAAAAGCCCCCTGTACAAAATCGATCTGCGCGGAGCGCCATCCCGGCCGGTGATATTGGACGTGGACGTCCCGACCGGGGCGGAACCGTGGCAAACACTCGATCTCTACACCTGGAACGGCGACACTTGGGAATGGGTGGGGAGCGACCTTCACGCCGAGGTGCTCGACAGCGAGTTCATCCGGGCGGAGGTGGTGGACGTACCGCCGAACCTGGTCGTGATGCAGGCTGGCGCCATCGCGCCGACCGTCGCGACGACACCCAACGCTGGCGACACCCTGGCCGACGTCTCCATCAACGTATTAGATACCATCAATCCCACCGGGTTGATCTTGAGCGCCAACGGCGGCTTCGTCGTCGAGCCCAGCAGCTTCCTGCAACCGGCCCAAGAGATCGAATATGCGGTCAAGCCGGTGTTGCGCAACTGGGTATCGGGCGTCCCCTTCGACCCGGCCCCGTTGGCCGACGTCTTGACCACGCCGGAGACCCAGCAGGCCCACATCGCCAATATCGTCAAGCTGTGCACCGAGAGCGGGTTCGCGGGGGTGGACGTCGATTACCGGGGCGTCGGAACGGAACAACGAGAGGCATTCACCACGTTTATCACCGCCCTGGCCGACGCGCTGCACGCCGAAGGGATGACGCTCGGCGTCGTCGTGGAGCAGCCGGTTGACGTCGACGGCGAATGGCACGCGGGGGGTTATGACCTCAGGGCGTTGGGCCAGGCAGTCGACGTGATCAAAATCCCCTCTCCCACCGATCTGGCGGCCTACGCCGAGGGCGGAGAGATCCAACGCTTGCTCGATTGGGCGACGGCCCGGGTCAACCGCTATAAGTTGCACGTGCTGTTTTCGTCACTCAGCACCGAAAAGAGTTCGGCCGGCGTCAGATCCATCACGCTGGAACAGGCGCTGGCGCCATGTGGTCAAATCGTTGCCGTCGATGGTGTGACCGAGGTTGAGCCTGACGAGCAAGTGGCTTTCAGCCTGTCCGGTTCGTTGATGAGCATCACGCGCCAGGACATCGGCAATACCTATCGGCTGGAATATGAAGCCAATGGCGGAGACATTCGAACTGTCTGGCTGGGCACGGCCGGCTGCCTGGAGACCAAGCTCCAATGGGCGCAACGATACCATCTCGGTGGGGTAACAGTAGCCGACGTCCTCAACTCGGGGAATATGCCCGGTGTTCTGAGCGCCGTAGCGGCTTACAAGAACGCGGTCGATTCGCCGGTGAGCCAGGACGTCGCCGTCGTATGGACCGTTCGCGATGGCGAGACGAGCATCGACCAGCAGTCAACGCCTCTGACTAATCCCGAATACACGTGGACGGTGGCGGCCTCGCCTGGCGATTACACCGTCCACGCCGAGATCGCCGGGCTCGATCACGGATCGGCGCCTATTGCGGTGAGGACGCCGGAACCGGAGATAGCCGAGGTAATCACCGAGACGGAGACGGTGACCGAGACTTTCTCTATCACCACGACGCAGCCTAGCAACCTCACGAGCGACGTGACTGACGATTGTCTGAAGGCCAGTTTCGTGGCCGACGTCACCATCCCCGACAACACACAGATGGAAGCGGGGGAGGAATTCGTCAAGACCTGGAAGTTGCGCAACAGCGGAAGTTGCGATTGGCCCGAGGACACGGTCCTGGCGCGGGTGCGATCTGAGTTGGGCGGCGAGGAAACGGTCCCGGTGGGTGCAGTGCCGGTGGGGCAAGACGTCGAGATCAGCATCAACCTGGTCGCCCCGGAAGAGGCCCTCGTCGAGGGTGGCGGTTACGACGGCCTGTGGGCGTTGAGAGTCGGCGAGACGGAGATTCCCAACGGGCGGATCACCGCCGTCATCCGGATCGGCGAAGGCGGCGGAGGCAGCGCTGTGGCCGCGCCGGTCGTCGCCCCGGTCAGCAGCGGCGGCTTCGAGCTGGGAGGACACATTCGGGATATGGGCTTCCCCTACGCCGATAAGATGCGTTATGCCGGGATGACCTGGGCCAAGGTCCAGGTGCACTACGGTCAAGACGCCTCCGGGCTCGTCAGCGCCGCCCACGGTCGGGGGTTCAAGATCCAGTTGAGTGGGTTGGGCCAACCAGGTATGGTCACGCAACCCGGTTTCGAGCAGGACGTCGCCAATTGGATGGCCCAGATGGCAGCTGCCGGTGCCGACGCCATCGAGGTGTGGAACGAGCCCAACATCGACCGGGAATGGCAGATCGGTCACATCAGCCCGCAGGCTTACACCCGGTTGTTGTGTGCCGCCTATAACGCCATCAAGGCGGCTAACCCGGGCACGGCGGTGATCAGCGCCGCGCCGGCTCCTACCGGTTCCTTTGGCGGTGCATGCCAGCCCAACGGCGGCAACTGCGACGACGCGCCGTGGATGGCGGGGTTGCGCGACGCCGGGGCGGCTCAGTGTATGGACTACATCGGCGCCCACCATAACTCTGGAGCGACCTCGCCTTCGGCTCGCAGCGGGCATCCGGCCGGCGGCACGCACCACTCCTGGTACTTCTTGCCCCAGACCGAGTTGTATTACAGAACATTCGGCGGCGCCCGCAAGATCGTCTACACCGAGATGGGTTACGCCTCGCAAGAGGGTGTCCCGCCGTTCCACGACGCCTTCGCCTGGGCGCGCGGCAACACCAATGCCAACCAGGCCGCCTGGTTAGCCGAGGCAGTGCGGATCAGCGTCAACACCGGCATGGTGCGCTGCATCATCGTCTGGAATATCGACTTCTCCCGCTACGGTTACGATCCCCAGGATGGATACGCCATCATCCGGCCCGGCGGTGCTTGCCCGGCCTGCGACGCGCTGCACGCCGTGCTGGGGTCCCGTTAAAGCGCGATCAAGATTGGTGGAGGTTGCTTCGTTCGTAAACCTCCCCCAGGTGATCGACCATACTCGCGGGATTGAATGGTTGATCGAGGCGTGTTTGGACGAAAAAAGCGCCGGATAGCTAATTCTAGCTCGTACAAGAGGATGCATGGGGGTTCGGCTCACAGCCGAACCCCCATATTCTAGGGAGGTCACGATGAGTTTATCTTACGACAAACGAGGGTTGAGCGGCAAGAAATTGTATATCGCTGCGGCAGCCTGGATCGTTCTCGTTATCGTTGGAAGTCTGTGCACGTGGTACGGATTTGGACCGGGCAGCCGAGAGGTACAACCAACGGTCGCGCATACGCCAAGCACCGAGATGGCAGCCGTGGTTATGGCCACTGCCACCCCTCTGCCGCCGACACCCACGCCCGATGATCCACAGCCTATAGTCGAAGCCGAGCCAGTCGAAGAGACGTTTGGCTACGGCATCGCCATCAACGGCGTTGGCGGTGGAGACATCGACTATTGGACCGGCCAGGTTTACAGCCTAGGCCTGGGATGGATCAAGCAGCAGGTTCAATGGGGTATATTCGAGTCAAATCCCGGCCAGATGGATTGGAGCGGTTACGACGCTGTCGTAGAGTCGGCCAACAGCAAGGGGCTCAAGGTGATGCTCAGCGTGGTCGATGCCCCAAACTGGACGCGCAGTTATATCGATGACAACCCTGAGGGTGCGCCGCCGGACGATTTGGCGCTCACAGCCGACTTTTTGGGCCGTCTGGTCGATCGTTACCAGGGGCGCGTGCACGCGATCGAGGTCTGGAACGAGCAAAACCTGGATCGAGAGTGGGACACCGCCGAGGGCGTGAACGCTGAACAATACGTCAAGATGTTGCAATTGTCCTACCAGGCGATCAAGAGCCGGGACCCCAACATCATCGTCATCAGCGGTGCGCTTTCTCCTGTGGGCGCGACAGCCACCGATCCGGCCAATCCCAACCGCTACATCTACATGGACGATTTCGAGTATTTCGATCGTATGATCGAGGCTGGCATGTTGAACTACTGCGATTGCGTGGGCGCGCACCACAATGGCATCAACCTGCCTCCCAACGTAGCCTGGGACGAGGGCTACGATAACCCCGACGCCCAATTTCGCGGCCCCTTCGACAATCCCGATCACAGTTGGTCCTTCAAATCGACCCTGTGGGGTTACCACGAGCGGATCCAGGCCGCCGGGAGCGACACACCGCTCTGCGTCACCGAATTCGGGTGGGCCACCGCCGAGGGATTCGACAGCTATCCGCCGGGCTTCGAATTCGCCCTGGACAATACGTTGGAGGACCAGGCCCGGTGGAACGTAGAGGCCTTCCACTTGATGCGCGAATGGGGATTCGTGCGATTGGCCTTCCTGTGGAATCTTAACTACTCTCAGTTGGGATGGGGCCCCGAGGATCCTAACGCGCCTTATGGCCTGATCGATATGCAAGGCGCACCCCGCCCGGCCTTTCACGCTATCCAGGAGATGGAGAAACCCCAGCCGTGATCGAGGGAAATTGCCAGGCAAACGTTTATGGCTCGTGATCACACATGTCGAGGCCGGCAGGTGAGGCTATGGGCTCTCCTGCTTTTCCTGCTGGGTGTTGCCGGGATACTATTTCTCTCCTGGGTCTTGAATCGATCAGGCTGGAACCCTTTTCCAAACGTTATACCGACGCCGACGGCGCCGCCTACACCGACATCGTGGCCGCGCGTCCGCTTGGATTCGCCGGAATACGGCATGCAGGCCTTCCTCTGGTGGCACGAGCAGACGACCGACCGCGACTTGCAGTTGATCGCCGACGCCGGCTTTACCTGGGTCAAGCAACACGTCGGCTGGCGCGACATCGAGGGCATCCAGAAGGGCAGTTACGATTGGTACGCCATCGATCGCATCGTCCACAAGGCGGAGGAGCACGGTCTGGACGTACTGTTCCGCCTGGATCGCCAACCGCTCTGGGCGATGGCGCCTGAAGAGACGCGCGCCGGCCCTGTCGAGAATCCGCAGGATTTCGGCGATTTCTGTCACGCCATCGCCGCCCGTTACCGCGGGCGGGTGCGGGCCTACCAGGTCTGGAACGAGCCGAACCTGGCCCGCGAGTGGCAACACCTGCCGCCGGACCCGGTCAGTTACGTCGAACTGTTGCGTGCCTGTTACGTGGGCGTCAAGATCGCCGATCCCGAAGCGCTCGTCATATCAGCCGGCCTCTCGCCTACCGGTAGCGCCCCACCCGACGCTATACCAGACATCGACTATCTGATCGCGATGTACGAAGCCGGCGCCGCCCCATACTTCGACCTGTTGGGCGTGCACGCGCCGGGTTTCCTCTATCCTCCCGAGATCTCGCCGGAGGAGGTGGCCGAGAAGCACGACGGACATCGCTTCTTCTGCTTCCGTCACGTCGAGGATGCCCGCGAGGTGATGATCCGTTACGGGGACGAGGACAAGCAAGTCGCGATCCTGGAAATGGGCTGGACGACCGATCCGGTGCATCCCGATTACGCCTGGTTCGCCGTGACGGAAGAGGAGAAAGCCGATTACCTGGTGCGGGCTTTCCGTTATGCGGATGAAAATTGGTCGCCCTGGATCAGCCTGATGACGGTGATCTCCATCGCCGACCCCCGCTGGACCGAGGACGAGGAGCAGTATTGGTGGGCCATCACCGAACCCGGCTGGCCCGAAACCCGCGTGCGCCCGGCCTACGACGCCTTGAAGGAGATGGAGAAATGAGCAGATCGGAAATCCGCCTCATCGACGGCTCGTATGGTGAGGGCGGCGGGCAGGTGTTGCGCACGGCCCTGACGCTCTCCATCCTCACCGGAGAACCGATTCGCATCGAGCGCATCCGCGCCAGCCGGAAAAAGCCCGGATTGCGCCCCCAACACCTCACGGCCGTGCGGGCGGCCGCGATGATATGCAACGCCGAATTGGCAGGCGACGTGCTCGACTCTCAAACCATCCTCTTCGCGCCCGGCGGCCCGGCCCAGCCCGGGGCGTACACATTCGATGTGACCGAGGTATCCAAAGGGGGCAGCGCCGGTTCGGTAGGATTGATATGCCAGACCATCCTCCTGCCCCTGGCATTGGCCGGGGATGCATCGCGCCTGACGTTGCGGGGGGGCACACACGTCCCGTGGGCGCCGTCCGCCTTCTATCTCGCCCACACGTTCCTGCCGGCCGCGAAACGCATGGGAGTCAAAACGGAGCTGAACGTGATCGACTGGGGCTTCTACCCGGCCGGCGGCGGGGAAATCCAGGCGACAATCCAGGGACGAGACGAACCGTTGCGCCCAATTCAGATGAGCGAACGAGGGGAACTAAAGCGGATCTGGGGGCAGGCCGTAGCGACCAACCTGCCCGCCCACATTCCCCAGCGGATGGCCAACCGGGCGCAAAACGTATTGGCAGAGATGGGCCTGCCGGCCCGGGTCGAAGCACGCCGGTTGGGCGGGGCCGGGCCGGGGAC
>DSAR01000422.1 GCA_011046405.1 Chloroflexota bacterium
AATCCGGAAGCCGGATCGTAATCCGGAAGCCGGATCGTAATCCGGAAGCCGGATCGTAATCCGGAAGCCGGATCGTAATCCGGAAGCCGGATCGTAATCCGGCCACTTGCAGGCAACGTGTTAGCTTCCGTCACCACCCAGCCAATAGCCCGTGCGCCATTGGCGCGGATTGTAATCCGCTCTGCACATATATGCTGAGCAGTTACCTTCAAGAAAAGAAAGGGCTCTCTGACTTGTCCATTGTGCCAGCACCTATTATAATCCGGATGGAGGTTCAACCCCGTGCTATCACTTGAGCGGCAAGAGCATTACCGGCGCCGTTACGCCGAGATGACGCCCCATTGGCGTCCCAGCACCCACGTCTATCAAGACCTGGTCGCCGCGCGCCTGGGCTCACGCACTCGCGCGCTCGACCTGGGCTGTGGGCGGGGGGGAGTTATGGAGCGCCTGCATCCTCGGGCCGCTTTCGTCGCCGGGCTTGATCCGGATTTCGCATCACTCCGGGAACACCGCACGCCAGCGTTATTCCGCGCTTGCGGCGTCGCCGAACGCCTGCCTTACGCTGATGACTGTTTTGACGTGGTGTGTTGTTCGTGGGTCCTGGAGCACGCCTCTGCTCCTCGGCGGACGTTTGCGGAGGTCGCTCGCGTGCTCCAGCTGGGTGGCGCGTTCATCTTCCTGACGTCCAACGCCCGGCATCCCCTCCTGACGCTCAATCGCGCCCTGGGGTGGACACAGGGGCGGCTGGCGCAAAAGGTCTACGATCGCGAGGAATCAGACGTTTTCCCGGCACTTTATCGAGCCAACACGGAAAGCCAGATTCGACAATTGGCCTGTTCTGCTGGGTTGACCCTGCGCGCGTTTCACTTCGTCGGCGACCCGACCTACCTGGCCTTCAATGATGCCTTCTTCCATCTGGGCTGCCTACTCGAAAGGATCACGCCCCCTGCACTGCGGGTGCACTTCATCGGCGAATGCCGCCTTTCGATATAGATCCATGTAACTACTCAGACCAGCCCTTTGCTGTGCCGGGGAATGGGGGTTTGGGGTGTGTGGCGGTCGCTTCGCGACCGCCACACACCCCAAACCCCCGCCCATCCGCTGAAAACGGGCAGCAGGCTGAGTAGTTGCAGATCCATTTGGTGTTTTGGCGTTTGTGCATTGGGCGTGAATCAGGTATAATAATGCCTGTGACCTCCCGCTTCCTTCCCCGGAAGGGGGTTTCACCGGGTGACGAGCATACACTTACTCTCGATCGAGATGTTCCAACGCTAGGTATTCTTTGACACCGATGCACGAGTTATCAATCACCGAAAGCGTGCTTGAAATCGCTCTCCGGCACGCCCAACAGGCGCAGGCGCAGCGAATTACCCGATTGAACCTGTTAATCGGAGACCTATCCAGCATCGTCGACGAGTCGGTCCAATTCTATTGGGACATCGTCAGCCAGGATACCATTGCCGAGGGCGCCGAACTCCACTTCGAGCGTGTATCTGGTGCCCTGCGTTGCCTGAACTGCGATCACACGTTCCCCTTGAATGGCCAAAGTTTTACTTGCCCTGCCTGCGGAGACACGAAGGTCGTCGCCGAGGGAGGGAATGAGTTTCGGCTGGAAAGTATCGAAGTCGAATAAGAGGTATATCCAATGCGCTTTCTCGTGGACGAATGCACAGGGCCCAATGTTGCAGCATGGCTACGAGAGTAAAAAGGAGTCCATCTTGAACGTACGGTTTGTTCTGTTTTCAATGCACATATCTAGTTAGGAAGGAGAATTGTATGAGCCTAATGATTCTGGATAAGGAGGCGCTGGCCTCAATGGTCAATGCGCTGACGGCCGGTTATGCGTCTCAAGGGGGCGCCGTCATCGGGCCAAGGGCCAAAGGTTCACAGTTTGTCTTTGAACCGATTAGTGATCCGGCCCATCTGCGGCTTGATTACGACACGAGCATTTTGCCGCCCAAGAAGGCGCTCCAGCCTGTCGAGGAACGGCTGGCGACCTACACCATGCAGGGCGAACCCAGCATAGAGGCAGTGATTGAGGCCAAGCCGACGGTGCTCTTGGGCGTGCACACGTGCGATCTGCACGCCATCCGTCTATTGGACAAGGTCTTCTCGAAGGATCACCCCGACGCCCATTACCTGAAACGTCGAGAACAGACGGTCATCATCAGCCTGGAATGCCTGGAACCCTGCGACGAGCATTCTTTCTGCAAGAGCATGGGCACGCTGACGGCCGACGAGGGATATGACTTGCACCTGACCGATCTTGGCACGGCTTACGCCGTGGACGTCGCTACCGAGGCGGGCGAAAAGCTGCTCTCGAAGTACGCGACGGCGGAAGAAGCCAGTGAGGAGGACATCGGTCGCCTGAACCAGGTGCTCAGCGCCAAGTGGCCCAAGTTCACGTATCGCCTGGACTTCGACCCGGCCGAGTTACCGGGCCTGTTGAGCGCGGCCTACGATCACCCGCTCTGGGAAGAGCTGGGCGAGCGCTGTTTCGCCTGCGGCTCATGCACCAACGTATGCCCCACCTGTTACTGCTTCAACGTCGTCGACGAGGTGAATATGATGCGCACCGAGGGCGAGCGTGTGCGTCATTGGGATTCCTGTCAGCTTGACGAGTTCGCCCGCGTGGCCGGCGGAGAAAACTTCCGTGAAGCGCGATCGGAGCGCCAACGTCACCGTTTCATGCGCAAGGGAAAGTACATCTATGAAACGTTCGGCGAGCTGGGTTGCGTGGGGTGTGGGCGTTGCGTGCGGACTTGCGTGGCGAGTATCAGCATTATCGATGGTTTCAACACCATCCACGAATCGGTATAGGGGGGACGAATCATGACGACATCTATCTATGAACCTGAGATGGCCCGTCTGACCAAGGTGGAACAGATCGGCCCGCTGGAGAAACTGTTCGCCATCGAGTTACCCGACGGTCGGAATTTAGGTCACGATCCAGGGCAGTTTGTGGAACTCTCGATACTGGGCATCGGAGAAGCGCCCATATCGATTACCTCATCCCCCAGCCGTTCCAATGGCTCCTTCGAGCTCTGTGTGCGGCAGGTGGGGGACGTGACCAACGCGCTCCACCAGATGGAGGCTGGGGACAAGGTCGGCATTCGTGGGCCTTTCGGGCACGGCTTCCCCGTCGAAAAAATGCGCGGGAAGGATGTGCTCTTCGCGCCGGGCGGGCTGGGACTGGCCCCGCTCCGCTCTTTGATCAACCAGGTGCTCGACGAGCGTAGCCTGTTCAGCCGAGTCATCATCCTCTGTGGCGCCAAGCGCCCCGAGGAACTACTCTTCCGGGATGAATTGGAAGAATGGGTCGAACGGGACGACGTGGAATGCCACATCACCGTCGATCGAGGGAACGACGAGTGGGATGGCCACGTTGGCGTCATCACCACCCTCTTTCCCAAGGTGAACATCAATCCGCGGAATACCGTGGCCGTCACCTGTGGCCCGCCCATCATGTACCGCTTCGTGATCATGGAAATGCTGGGCAAGGGAATCCCCGAGACGCAGATTTATCTCTCGCTGGAGCGACGGATGAAGTGCGGGGTTGGGAAATGCGGCCACTGCCAGATCAATAACCTCTACTGCTGTCAAGACGGCCCTGTGTTCAATTACGCCGACATCAAGGGCATTGAGGAGGCATTGTAATGAGTGAGAATGGAAAACCGAGAGTCGCCTTCTTCGACTTTGCGTGTTGCGAGGGCTGCCAGTTGACCGTCGTCGATTCCCTCCAAACCCACTTGGATTTGCTCGACGCGGTCGACATCGTGGAGTTCCGCGAGGCTATCAGCGATCAAAGCGACGATTACCTGGTCGCCTTCATCGAGGGCTCCTGCACCCGCGAGTCGGACGAAGCCCGTTTGAAGAAAATCCGCGAGCGAGCCGCCGTCGTCGTCGCGTTGGGCGCCTGCGCGCACACGGCCGGCCTCAACGCGCTGAAGAACCTGCACCCGCTGGAGGACGTGCGGGAATGGGTCTACGGCGACAAGGCCGACTGGTACGACACGTATGCCGCCCGTCCCATCAGCGCCGTCATCGAGGTCGACGCCGTCATCCCCGGCTGTCCCATCGATCGGGAGGAATTCGTCAGCGTGGTCAAGGCGCTCCTGATGGGCAAGACGCCGCCGGTCCCCGATTATCCCGTCTGCGTCGAGTGCAAGTTGAAGGAAAACGTGTGCTTGTTGTTAGAAGGCAAACCCTGCATGGGCCCGGTCGCGCGGGCCGGTTGTGACGCCATTTGCCCCACCTACGGCGACGGTTGCGAAGGTTGCCGCGGTCTCATCCCACATCCCAACGACAACGCGATGAAAGACGTGCTGGAAGAGGCCGGACTGACGGTGGATCAGGTGATGTCGCGGATGACGATGTTCAACACGTATCCCTTGCAGGAAAAGGAAGCTGTGGCTGGAGAGGAAGTGAAATGAGCGAAGTGAATGTAAACATTAACGTACATCACGTCACCCGCGTCGAGGGGCACGGGGACATCGTCGTGGACGTCAAAAACGGCGAGATCAAGAAGTGTCAATTCGAGGTCGTCGAAGCCCCTCGCTTTTTCGAGGCTTTCGTGCGCGGCCGTCCCTACTACGAACTGAGCCACATCACGTCTCGTATCTGTGGCATCTGCAGCGTCGGGCACGCCACCGCCAGCTTGCGGGCGACAGAGAACGCCCTGGGGGTCGAGCTGTCGGAACAGACGGTGCTCCTGCGCAAGCTTATCTTCCATGGGGAGATCATCGACAGTCACGTTCTGCACACCTACTACCTGGTGGCGCCCGACCTGCTGGGTGTCAACTCGGTCATCCCCTTGATCGAGACCCATCGCCCCGTCGTCGAGCGTGCCTTGCGGATCAAGAAACTATCCGGCGACCTGTGCGCGATGATCGGTGGGCGACACACCCACCCGTGCGCGATGGCGGTTGGGGGTTTCACCCACCTGCCCACCGAGGCGGAGTTGCGGGAGATGAAGGGGCGACTGGAAGCGGCCCGCGAGGATATGGTGGCGACCATCGCCCTGTTCGCCACGCTGCCCTGGCCCGAGTTCGAGCGGGAGACGGAATACGTCTCGCTCAAGAAAGACGAGGAATACGCTTTCATCGACGGGACCATCACGAGCACCGACGGGTTCAGCTACCCCATCGACGAGTATCGCAAGGTTACCAACGAGTGGTGCGTGCCTTTCTCCACGGCCAAGTGGACCAAGCACAATCGCGAGTCCTACATGGTGGGCGCGCTGGCCCGTTTCAACAACAACTTCGACCAGCTCCATCCGAAGGCGAAGGAAGCGGCCGCCAAATTGGGTATGAAGCCGATCTGCACCAACACGTTCCTCAACACGGCCGCCCAGGCGGTCGAGATGGTGCACAGCGTCGAGGATAGCATCGAGATCATCGACCAACTGCTCACCCGGGGTATCAAGTCAGAAAAACCGCCGGAGGTCAATCTGAACGGCGGCGGTGAGGGGGTCGGTTCGTGCGACGTGCCGCGCGGCATTCTCTTCCACAATTACGTCTATGACGAGAATGGCATCTGCACCCAGGCGAACTGCATCATCCCCACCAACCAGAACTGGGCCAACGTCAACGCCGATATGAAGGCCTATCTGCCCCAGATCCTGGATAAGCCCGAGGATGAGATTCGACTGCACCTGGAGATGCTGGTGCGGGCTTACGATCCCTGCATCTCTTGCTCGACCCACTTGCTGAACGTGACGTTCGTCTAGGTCCACGTCTGAAGGGATTGATCACTGTGCAAGGTTCCGTCCTGGTGCTCGGTTTAGGGAATCCGCTTCGCGGAGACGACGGTGTCGGCCCTCGAATCGTGGAGGAACTGGAGCGACGTGAGCTGCCGGAAGACGTCACCGCCATGGACGTGGGGACGGCCGGCCTGGACCTGCTGCACCTGCTGGAGGGATGCGACCGCGCTATCGTGGTGGACGCTGCTGACGTAGGCTTGAAGCCGGGCCAGTTCGTGCGCTTTACGCCGGACGAGGCCCGGCTCGCCCAAAATTCCGACGGGCTTTCTTTCCACCAGGTCGGCTTGAGCGGCGTGTTATCGCTGGCGAACGCCCTCGAACACGCGCTTCCGGAGATCGTGATCTTCGGCGTCCAACCGACGGAGATCGACTGGAAAGAGGGGTTGAGCCCGGCAGTGGAAGCCACAATCCCAAAACTGATCGAAGTGCTGATAGAAGAGATTGAAGCTCAACTTTGAAAGGAGATCGCTATGCCCAAAGTGCTGGTCATTGAAGATGATGCGGATATGGTAACCGCCATCCGCATGCTACTGGAAGCGAACGATTACGAGGTGATCGCCGCCTCGACAGGTGACGAGGGGCTCCAAAAGGTCAAGGAAACCGAGCCGGATCTGATCATCCTGGACGTGATGATGGAGACGGCGACTGCCGGTTTCCAGGTATCCCTGAAACTCCGCAATCCGGAGGAATACCCGGAATACGCAGGTTACGACGACATCCCAATCCTGATGCTGACGGCGATCCACACGACGACGCCGCTGCGCTTCGGGCCGGACGAGGATTACCTGCCGGTGGACGATTTCGTGGAGAAGCCCATCAAACCGGATGTGCTACTGGAAAAGGTCGAGGCGCTGATTGGCGAGTAGTCCCAGGCGCGTTTATCTGGCGTGATTGATTTGACAGGCGGTCGAACAGGCCGCCTGTTTGTCTATTGAGGGCTATTTGGTATAATGCTGTTGCGTACGGCAAGAAACCTGGTTTCTCGGCTACCTACAGTTGGAGAGAGATATTATATTTTATGACGACTAAAGTGCCTATCGTGGAAAACATCCTGAGTGCCAACGAGCAATTGGCTGTTAGCAACCGCGCTCGTTTAGACGCCGCCGGCGTTTTCGCCATCAACGTGATGGCCTCACCGGGCGCCGGGAAGACCAGCCTCATCACGCGCACCATCGAGGCGTTGAGGGAAACGCATCGTATCGGCGCCGTGGACGGCGATATCGCGACGACGCTGGACGCCGACCGCATCGCCGCCTTCGGGGCGCCCACCGTCCAGATCAACACCGGCGGCGCGTGTCACCTGGACGCCGTGATGCTCCAGGGCGCGTTGCCCCAGTTGCCCCTGGAGGAGCTGGATCTGCTGATCGTCGAGAACGTGGGCAACCTGGTCTGCCCCGCCAGCTTCAAACTGGGCGTCCACCGCAGTGTACTCATCGCCAGCGTTCCCGAAGGGGACGATAAGCCCTACAAATACCCGGTGATGTATCGCGGCGTGGACGGGCTGGTGTTGAACAAGATGGACGTGCTGGACGCTTTCGACTTCGACGTCGATTACTTCCGCCAGGGGGTAGAGGCGCTTAACCCTGGCCTGGCCTTCTTCCCCCTCTCCTGTAAGACCGGCGAGGGACTAGAGGGATGGTTGAATTGGTTGAGAAACGAGGTGCAAGACCATGTGCCTGGGAATCCCGGGAAAGATCGTTGAAATTACTGAAACTGAAAATGAGTTGATGCCGATGGGCAAGGTCGATTTCGGCGGCATCGTCCGAGACGCTTGTCTGGCCTACGTGCCGGACGCTCAGATCGGCGATTACGTCATCGTCCATGCCGGTTTCGCCATCAGCCAGTTGTCTGAGGCGGAGGCCCAGGAGACCCTGGAACTGCTGGTGGAAAGTGGCCTTTTGAGTGCCGAAGGGGTCGGAGAGGCGAGCTCCTAGTGAGCTCCTGAGGAGGCTTTTTCAGCCCCAGTTGAACCCATGCGCCCCGATCTCGATAAGAGGTCGGGGCGTCTCACTTTGGCATATTCCACCAAGCGAGTATAATAGAAATGACGTCTTATCAGTATCATCTCAATAAACCGGGGCAAACTCGCTCGGGCCGGTCTCCTGACCGTGCCCGCTGTGGCTCGGTCGGGAGACCGGCCACAGCTCCCCAACTTATTGAGAAGATACTCTTATCAGTTCATTACCCGACCTCTCTGGATCACGAATGGCACGAATGGGCGAATCACACGAATTTTGGCTTCGAATTTTAAAAAACATTCGTGAAATTCGAGCATTCGTGTGATTCGTGATCGAAAATCAGGCTCTTGGTCACGAATGTCGGGTAGTGAATCTTATCAGTAACGAAAGGAAGGAACGATGCTCCTATTGGTTCCGGCTTGTCCGGGATAGGAGTTACAGGAGTAATCAAGCGATGTTACAGGAATTCAAGAAATTCGCCCTGCGGGGCAACGTCATCGACATGGCGGTTGGCATCATCGTCGGCTCCGCCTTCAGCACCATCGTCAAATCCCTGGTCGACGATCTCCTCATGCCGCCGATTGGCCTGTTGCTGGGCGGCGTCGATTTCGCCAATCTGTTCATCATCCTCAAGGGCGGCGATCCGGGCGGGCCTTATGCCGCGTTAGCCGACGCCCAGGCGGCCGGCGCGGTGACCGTCAACTACGGCGTGTTCATCAACAACGTCATCAGCTTCCTGATCGTCGCGGCGGCGATGTTCCTGCTCATCCGCGGCATCAACCGGCTGGAGAGAAAAGAGGAGAAAGCGCCGGAACCGACGACGAAGGATTGCCCCTACTGCCAGACAACCATCCCGACCAAGGCCACCCGCTGCCCCAACTGCACGTCGGAACTATCCCAGAATTAGCGCAAGGAGGAATTTTCAATGTCTTTTACCACACGACCGGTCATCATGGGACGGCGCGGGGTTGTGACCTCGGGCCACTACCTCGCCACGGCGGCGGGATTCCGCATCATGGAACAGGGTGGCAACGCCATCGACGCGGCCGCCGCGATGTGCTTCTGCCTGAATCTGTTGGAACCCCAGAGCAACGGCATCGGCGGAGAGGTTCCGGTCCTGATCTATTCGGCCCGGGACCAGCAGGCCTTCGCCATCAGTGGGCAGGGCTGGTCGCCGTCCGCCTTCACCATCGAATGGTGCCAGGCGCACGACATCGACCTCATCCCCGGCGACGGTTACCTGCCGGCCTGCGTCCCGGCCGTCGTCGATACGTGGGCCACGGCGCTCGCCCGCTTCGGCACCATGTCCTTTTCCCAGATCCTTCAGCCTGCCATCGAGTTGGCCGAAAACGGCTTCCCGGTCTACGCCGGCCTGCGCGATAGCATCCGGGGCAATCTGGAGAAATTCACCCGGCGATACCCGACGACGGCCGCCCTCTACTGCCCCGGTGGTCAGGTGCCCGAGATCGGCGACGTTTTCCGCAACCCCGGTTTCGCCGGCGTGCTCAAGCGGATGTGCCAGGCGGAGGAGCGCGCCAGGCGCGCGGGGCGCGTGGCCGGCATCGAGGCGGCGCGCGACGTTTTCTACAAAGGTGAAATCGCCGAGCGCATCGTGATCTTCATGCAAGAGCACCCGGTCGAGGACGCCAGCGGGAGCGCGCATCGGGGCTTGCTCTCTTACGAGGACATGGCCGAGTGGCGCGCGACGGTCGAAAGTCCCCTCACCTACAACTATCGCGGTAGTTACGGCAGCCTCGGCGTCCACAAGTGCTCGTCCTGGACGCAAGGGCCGGTCTTCTTGCAACAACTGGCCATCCTGGAGGGTTTCGATCTCCCATCCATGGGCCACAACTCGGCCGAGTACGTGCACACCTGGATCGAGGGGGCCAAGCTGGCCTTCGCCGACCGGGAGGCCTATTACGGCGATCCCCACTTCGACGACGTGCCCTTCGACGTGCTGCTCTCCAGGGACTACGGCGAGCAACGGCGCGCCCTCATCGGTGATCGGGCCTCGCTCGATATGCGGCCAGGCGACGCGGGCGGCGGCACGCCCCCGTACGAGCTCTTCCACGTCGCCGAGGACAATCGCCGGGCGCTCGACGTGGCCGGGCGGGAGATCCAGGACCTGGGGTTGGGGCACGCTCACGTCAGCGATACCACCCACCTCGACGCCGTGGACCGGGAGGGCAACATGATCGCCGCCACGCCCAGCGGCGGATGGATCGGCTCATCCCCCGTCGTCGAGGGACTGGGCTTCCCGATGGGCACGCGGGGCCAGATGTTCTACCTCAATCCCGAGCGGCCCAACGCGCTGGAACCCCGCAAGCGCCCCCGGGCCACGCTGACGCCCTCCCTGGTGACCCGGGACGGCGCGCCGTTCATGGTCTTCGGCACGCCGGGCGGCGACTGCCAGGACCAGTGGACCCTGCAATTCTTCCTCAACTACGTCGTTTTCGGGATGAACGTGCAGGAAGCGCTGGACGCCCCGACCTTTCACACGGCCCACTTCCCCGCCTCCTTCTACCCTCGTGGGGCGTTCCCGGGTCGCGTGATGGTCGAGGGACGGATCGAGTCCGACGTGATCGAGGAATTGAAACGTCGCGGACACGACGTCGTCGTCCTCGGCGATTGGGTCAACGGCAAGGCGATGGCTATCCGTTACGATGGCGAGCGAGGCCTCATCCTGGGTGGCGTCTCGCCCCGGCGGCTCATTGGATATGGGTTTGGATGGTGAGGCGGCGCTGGAGAAAAGGGTTAGGGATCCTCTGGATCTGTCTTGGTCTCTTGCTGCTCTGCGCCTCTTATACGCAGTTGGGCGACGTCGTCGTCGATTATGCGATCTGGCGTTGGATGGTCACTTTCAAGCGCCCCATCGAACAGGTGGACGATTACCGCGTGGTGGTGACGAAATCAACCCGCAGGCTTGACGTCTACCAGGATGGCCAAATTGTAGCCAGTTATCGAGTGGGATTGAGCAGCCAGGGGTTGGCACCTCGTAAAACGTGGGAAGATCGGTTGACGCCCGAGGGTGTGTTTCTCATCGCCAGCATGCAGCGCCAATCGGTCTTCGGGCCGCGCCAGATGCTGCTCGAGACGACGGAGTCAGCGTTGGAAGATTACCTGGCCCAATACGGCGACGCCGGGCGCGCCCGGTTGCAAACCTGGGAGAACGAGCACGGGCCATTGGATACCATCTGGGAGACGTATGATTTCAACGCGGCCTATCCCGAGCACCCGATGTGGCATGACATCCTCATACACGGCGGCGGGAGCGAGCGGGATTGGACGTGGGGTTGCATCGCGCTGGATGACGCCGACGTCGTGGCGTTGTTTGACCTGTTGCACAAATCACGCCATCGTGGATTAGGCGTCCCGGTAGAGATACGCCCTTGATTCCGCGTTACGTCTCGACCGGATCGCCGATCAGGTCGTATTCCAGCGCGTCGCTGATGCGAACCGGGACGATTTCGCCCACCGGCGACTCGGCCTGCACCAATACCATCCCATCGACCTCGGGCGCGTCCCGGTATGAGCGCCCCACGCTGATGTCCTCTCCCACTCCTTCGATCAGCACGTCCAGTGTCTGGCCGAGCAGCGCCTGGTTTTTCGCCAGGGATATTGGCTGTTGCAGTACCATCAATCGCCTGCGCCGCTCTTCCTTGACCTCCGGCGCGACGTCGTCTGGCAGCACGGCTGCCGGCGTTCCCTCTTCGTGGGAATAGGTGAACACGCCCACCCGGTCGAAGGCTGTGTCTTCCACGAAATTTAGCAGCGCCTGGAATTCCTGCTCCGTCTCGCCGGGGAAGCCCACGATGAACGTCGTCCGGATGGCGATCTGTGGCATGGCGGCCTGCAAGTGGGCGATGGTCCGCTGCATCTCCTCGACGTTGGAAGGACGTCGCATACGCCGCAATACGTTGGGGTGGGCGTGTTGGAGCGGCAAATCCAGGTAGGGCAAGATCTGCGGGTGACGGGCCATCGTCTCGATCAACTCGTCGGTGATCTGCCGCCGGCCGGGATAGGCGTACATCACGCGCAACCAGGTCGCCTGGGGGACGGCCCGGACGAGCTCCTCCAGCACGCGGGCCAGGTTGTACGCTGGCCCCAGGTCATATCCGTAGTCGGTCGTATCCTGGGCGATGAGGATGAGCTCCCGGACGCCAGATTCGACCGCCAATTGGGCGTCGGCCAATATCTCCTCGAGCGGGCGGCTCACGATGGAGCCCTTGATCAAGGGAATGGCGCAGAAGGCGCAGGTGCGGCGACATCCATCGGCCAACTTGAGGTAAGCGCTGGCGCCCTGGACGGCCAGGCGCGGGTAGCCGATCGTGTCCTCGCGCGCCAGCGGTACGTCGGATGGGTGGCAGATGGGACCCTTTTTGTTTCCCGGGGCGTGCTCCATTTCCTCCAACAGCGTCACTACGTCGATCCAGCGGCGCGTGCCGATGAGACCATCGATGCCGGGTATCGCCGCCGCCAGTTCGTCAGGGCGGTACTGGGAATAGCACCCGGCTGCAACGATCTTCTGCCCGGCGTGGCGATGGGCGATCAGATCTTTCAGAACCTCTTGAGATTCATCGCGCGCCGGTTGGATGAAGCCACACGTGTTGACGAGCAGTACATCGGCCGCTTCAGGCGCCTCGGCCTGCCGGTATCCAGCCTGAGTGAGCAGCAGGGCGATCCCCTCGCTGTCCACCAGGTTCTTGGCGCATCCTAACGAGATCAGGTAGAAACGGGGTTGTTCAGTCATAGATGGGCTCCGGAAGGAGGTTGGCAGGTATCTTCTCGATCAACCGGGGCAAACTCGCTCGGGTCGGTCTCCTGACCGTGCCCGCTGTGGCTCGGTCGGGAGACCGGCCACAGCTCCCCAGGGCTCC
>DSAR01000254.1 GCA_011046405.1 Chloroflexota bacterium
CGGTCTCCCGACCGAGCCACAGCGGGCACGGTCAGGAGACCGGCCCGAGCGAGTTTGCCCCGGTTTATTGAGATGATACAAATCCACTTCCCTCTATTGCCGCCCGATGGTATAATCTCGCCAAATGAGTGTTATGATTGCGCGGTCACAGAGGTTTTTAAGTCGTTTTCCCGGCCTCATCCTGGGAATATTCATTGCCCGTCTCCTGTTGGAGTTATCCGGGGGCCTTGGGTCGGGCCTGTGGTCGAGCCTTGTCGTCGCCATCGTGGTGGGGATTGGCGCCTGGAGCGGCTTGGTCCTCGCCCATCGCCCTGCGAGAGGCCCATTGGCCCTGTTTGCGTCCTGGCGCACGTCGCCCCTCCTTATTTACGTCGTCTGGCCCTATCGCGCGCCTGAGATCGCCGGTGCCGTCGCCATTCTCGTCGCTTTGCTCTGGTGGGGGCCTGCCGCGCTATCGGCATTGCGAGAGGGCGAGAATTGGGTGGATGGCGGTCTCTTCGTCGGCGCATTGATTGTCTACAGCGTGACGAGCGCTCCGGGGGTGCTACCGGCCGATGCAGGCGAATTTCAGTTGACGACGACGCTGTTGGGCGTGGCCCATCCTCCCGGTTTTCCATTGTACACGATGGTTGGTCATCTGTTCACGCGCCTGTTTCCCTGGGGAACGCCGGCCTATCGCTTGAATCTGTTCAGTGCTGTGACCGCGGCGACGGCGCTGCTCTTCTTGTCCCGGGCGACCCGCCAGTGGGCCCGGCATCTTGGAGCGCCCGGTCGATTGGCCATCGCAAGCAGCTTGATTAGCACGTTGACGCTGGGAACCGCCACCACCTTCTGGGCCCAGGCCACTATCGCCAGCAAGCGCCCCTTTACCGCGCTCTTCCTGGCCACGACGCTTTATTTTCTCTCCCGTTTCGCCACTGCCAGGATAGCCAAAGAAGCCGATCTAGCCCTCGTCCTGCTCGCGTTGTCGTTGAGCCTGGGGTTGGGACATCATCCGGCATTGATCTTCCTGGCGCCTTTTTTCGTCGCTTACGTCCTGCTGCTCGATCCTCGTCTGGCCCTGCAGCCCCGTCGCTGGTGGCGCCCCGCGTTGGCCGGCGTCGTGGGATTGACGCCGCTGGCTTATCTGCCGATCCGGGGCGCGATGGGCGCTCCAATGGCCCCTGACAACCTGGATACGGTGTCCGGTTTCCTGCACCATTTCCTGGCCCTGGGCTTCAGGGGAGATATGTTTGCCTTCGCCAACTTCCAGGATCTGCCCCATCGCCTGGCCCTTCTGCCGACCCTGTATCCCTTCCAATTCAACGTCGTGCTCCTGGTGCTGGCATTGTTGGGGTTTGCGGCGATGTTGCAGCGAGATTATAAACTCTTCGTCCTGCTGGGGGGAATTTTATTGCTGCACACCTTCATTTCCATCACCTACCGCGCGCCCCAGACGGTCGAGTATCTCATACCGGCCTACTTGCCCCTCGCCGTCGCCGTTGGCCTATCGCCGGCCCTCGTCGCCAGCCCATCGCGCCGCCATTGGCCCGGGCTTCTGACAGTGCTGGCCCTGTGGGGAGGGTTGCTCAACGGGTGGGCCCACGCGCCCAGTTTCGTGGAACTGGCCAACGACCATAGCGCCCGCCGGGTGGTCGAACCTCTGTTGACCAGCGCCCCTGCCGACGCGCTCATCCTGGCCGATTGGCGCTGGGCAACACCCCTGCTCTACCTTCAAGAGATCGAGGGGTTGCGCCCCGACGTAGATGTGCGCTACGTCTATCCCGTCGCCGGTCGAGATTACGCCAGCGTCTGGCTGCAACGGGTTCGAGAAGCCCCGCCTGGCCAATCGGTTCTGCTGACCCGCTTTTTCGAGTTCGACGGTTACGTCATCGAGCCCTGGGAATCGGGGTTTCTGGCGCGCCCCTCTCCCGTGGATGCGCCACAGGCACCCCTCACGCTCTCCCCGGCTGTTTTCGGGGACTCCCTGGAACTTTTGGGCCATCGACTTTACGGTGAAACCATCCAACCGGGTCAGACGAGTGAATTCGTTTTGGCCTGGCGCATGTTTGATTCATCACCTGCGCTGCCAAGCCCACCCTCCTTGACCCTGCGCCTGGTCGACGATGAGGGACGGCAATGGGCACAGACAGACCAGCGCCTGGTCGCGGCCGGTCGGGCCGGCGAAAGCGTCCACTTCACGCGTATGGCGCTGCCGCTCTACCCACATCTGCCCCCCGGACTATACCAAGTGCTGCTCGGTGCCTACGTCCAACCCCCCGAGGGCGGGTTCGAGAACCTCCTCACAGAAAATGGGGAAACGAGCGTGACGCTAACCGGGCTGGAAGTCGCCGCGCGTGAACGGCGCCCCTTCACCCTTCACCGGCGCAACCTCCCCTTCGAGAACGGCCCGACGTTGCTCGGTGTGGATTACGACCGCAGCGCGCCGGACGTCCTGCGCGTCTACCTGCACTGGCGGGGCCAGATCCCCACCGGGTGGCAGGCCCATCTGGATGCCGGCGGATACCGGACGCTTTTGTCCACGTTCGCACCGGATGCGGGGACCAGCGTCCCGCTTCCCGCCATCGCGCTCGACGCTTATCAGACAGTGTCCCTGGATCTGGCTGGCGTTGGTCGAGCCCCCCTCCGGCTCACCGTGACGGATGAGACTGGCACGCCGGTACGGGCAGCCGGACCGTGGGGATGGTCAGTAACGGGAGGATGGTTGTCGCCCGCCTCACCTGACGCGCGTTTCGTGCCGTTGGGCGACGAAATGGCCATCGTCGACGTGGTCGCGCGACCGGCCCCGCCGGGAGAGACGATGACGGTGGACGTATCGCTGGTCGCGCTGCGGCCCCTGTCTGTCGACGTCGCGACCAGCGTGCGCCTGATGGGGCCGGAGGGCCAGTGGTTGGACGCCCACGATTGTCAACCGGCCCTGGGCGCCGTCCCGACCCTCAAGTGGATTCGGGGTAGCCGGATCGTCGATCGACATCCCTTGCACGTCCCGCTCGATTTCACGGGGCAAGAGGTGCAAGCGACGTTTCTGGCGTACGAAAACTTTCGGATGACGCCGCTACCGTCGATGGATGATCGATTCGATCAGGCACCGTTGGGCTGGTGCTCGTTACCATAACGCGAGTATCACGCGCACCTGATGGGATAAACTTGCTATGACAACTCAGGATTTAATCTATCGCATTATCACCCAGATATTTTCCGACCGGATGGTCGGCGACCACACGGCTGGCGCTCGCCTACGCCATCGCTGGCACGCCGTTTTGGCCACGTTGGCCCTGTGTGTTATTTTGGCAATGGGCGTTGGCTACTTGCTGGCCGAACTGGGCGCCTTGATCACCAGCGTGGGATTGGCGAGCATCTTCCTCATTGTGTGGGTACTGCGTGATATCGAAGTCGCCTACCTGGGCGTCATCGGCGTCATCTGCCTGCTGCCTTTCGCCTCCTTTCCCTTCAACGTCGGTTTTACGCTCACTTTTCTCGACGCGGCGTTAGGCGCGCTCTTCTTCATCTGGATACTTCAGATCGCCACCGGTGCCCAGGAGGATTTCGTCGGCACGCCGTTGGGGTCTTTCATCACCGTCTTCGTCCTGTTGGCGATTGGCGCCTTCATCGTCGGGCTTTCTCACGCACCGTTGACCCCCTACGTCCTGCGCCACTTCGCCGAGGTCGTGTTGAGCATCCTCCTGTTCTTTCTCATCGTAAACACCGTGCGCGACGTCGAGCGCCTGAAACGCATCGTGCTGATGCTCATCCTCGGCGCGTGCGGCGCAGCGACCGTGGGTATCGTCCTCTACGCCCTGGCAAGCTACGTCTCCGACACCCTCGTCGTCGACATGCTCTCCAAGCTGGCCCGACTGGGTTATCCCGCCGGGCCGGGCGTCTTGCGCTACATCCGGGACGACCCCTCGCTGCCTATGCGGGCCACATCCACCTCGGTCGATCCCAACGTATTGGGTAGCCTGCTCAACCTGACGTTGGGCATCAGCATTCCCCAGCTTTTCGCCCGACGCCCGCTCATTCGACGTCGCTACCTGGTTCCCATCCTGGGCGTTATGTCGTTGTGCCTGGGCCTGACCATCAGCCGTGGTTCGATGGTGGGTCTGGCCGCAGCGTTGGCCCTCGTGGCCACCCTTCGCTACCGCAAGCTGTGGATCTGGTTGATCGTCGCTCTGGCGATTCTACTCCTGTTGCCCCAGACCCAGGATCTGGTCAGTCATTTCGCAGAGGGATTCCAGGGCACCGACCTGGCGACCGAGATGCGTATGGGCGAATACAAGGATGCCTTGACCTTGATCGGCCGGTATCCGTTCTTGGGCGTGGGTTTTTCTGGCTCACCCGACATCGATACCTACATCGGCGTCGCCAACGTCTATCTCCTGATCGCTGTGCAGATGGGCCTGATCGGCCTGACCAGCTTTCTGGTCACGATGGCGGCCTTATTCGTCGACTTCTGGCGCACGCGCGCGCGTGCGCGCGCGCGCGATCTGGTCGCCCCTACGTCGCAACTCGAATCCCTGTGGTGGGGGTTGCACACCGGCATTGTTGGTGCACTGGTAGGCGGCGTCTTCGACCATTATTTCCTCAACATGGACTTTCATCATTCGGTCACCCTCTTCTGGCTGATCTTCGGACTGGCAGCAGTGGCGACGAGACTTGTCAAGCAGACGGAAATGTGAAAAGTAGGTAAATATGGCGCCTGAAAATATCATCTCAACGATCGCTATTGTTCTTTATCCCCTGATCATCGGCGTCTTTTTGAAACGGCGTGGTTTCCACAACCCGATGGCGTATCTGTTCATTCCTTACATCATCCCGTTTTGGCTCCGGGATCTCGGATACGTGGCGCTCGATCTGGAATGGCTGCTCGTTCCCGACAGCGTGGCAATCCGCGCGTCGTTCTACATCCTCTTTGTCCTGGCGGTGTTATATCTGCATCTGAGCCGGGTCTTTCTGGGAGCCGAGGGTAAAACCTGGCGGTGGCATCTGGTGGGGCTCGCCGGGCTGCTGGGACTGGTGATCGTCGAGGTCTACGCGCCCAGGATTCCCGAAACGCACTCGATCGCCGGGCGTTGGACGATCACGCGCCAACAGATACCGGTCGGCGTCGCGCTCTTGAATTGGGGCGTCTTTATGGGCGGCGTGGTGCTCCTACTCCTCGCGACTCGTCGGCGCGTCCACCAGCCGCTCCACAAGAACCGGATGACCTATTGGTTCTTGACGTTGACGCTATCCGTCTTGGGCACAGCCCTGCTCCTGATCCAGCGTCCGCAACTGGCTAGCGGCCTCTATCTATTGCACGTTCTAAGCACGACTGGCGTCATCCTGACCCATCAATTGCCCGATGTACGCCACGCAATACGCCAGTTCGTCGGTTACTTGATCACGACGCTCGTGAGCATCGCCCTTTACGCCGGCGGCTTCTTGGCTGCGCAACACATCCTCCGAACTGCCCCGGCGTACGATCTCGTGGCGGTCAGTGTCGGGCTGGGCCTGGTCCTGGCGGTGCTCTTCAACCCCCTCCTGCAAGTCGTTCGTCGCTTCGTGAACAGCCGGGTCTTGGGCGCAAAATACGATCACAGCCAGACGTTACGTGAATATAGCCAGCAGATCAACAACGTCGTCGAATTGGAGCATCTCGCTTCTACCGTGGTGAATTTCATCCAAGGCGCCCTGAACGCTCAGTACAGCGCGCTCTTCGTGGTCCACTATGAAGCACCGTCCAAGGATGAGATATCGGAGGAAGATGGCGAGCCGGTAGAAGGCGTGTATCGCCTGCGAGGCGTGCTTGAGAGAGGAAAGGAAGACGAGGGTGCGCCCACCATCGAGCTGACGCCATCGAGCGCTGTGGTCGATTGCCTGCAACGGGAACGAGCCTGCTTGACCCAGTACGACGTGGATCTACACCCCCGTTTTCGGGGCATCTCGACCGCCGAACGGGCCTGGTTAGAGCGCCTGGATATGGACCTCTACGTCCCGATTCACGCTCAGGACAAATGGGTGGGTCTGCTGACGTTGGGCCCCAAGCGATCTGGGGATCGTTACTTTGAGCCAGATCTGCTTCTTCTGGCCACCCTGGCCGATCAAACGGCCGTGGCGCTCGATAATGCACGTCTGTTTGACGACTTGAAAGTCCGCAATGAAGAAATCAGGCGCCTGAACGAAGACCTGGCCCTGGCGAATCGAGAGCTCACGCGGATGGGGCGCGCCAAGTCTGATTTTATCGATATCGCCTCCCACGAACTGCGGACGCCCCTCACACAGGTAAAAGGTTACACCGATATTATGAAAGAGATGGTCGAAACCGACTCGCTAAATCCATCGGTGGCCGAGAATATGGTGCGAGGGCTAAAAGTTGCCAGTAAGCGATTGGAAGAGATCGTGGATATGATGTTCGATGTGGCGAAGATCGACACAGAGACCCTGTCACTCAATCTGTTGCGCGGGCCGGTCGCGCCCATCATCGAGGCCGCAGCGGATAAGTGGCGTCCGGCATTGGAGGAGCGGGAACAGACGCTCACCATCAACGGGTTAGATCGCCTGCCACCTATCCTGTCCGACAGCAGACGCTTGGAGCAGGTCTTCTCCCATCTCATTCAAAACGCCATCAAGTTCACGCCCAACGGCGGGCGCATTCGGATCACCGGTCACATGCAAGCATGGACCCTGCCCCGAGATCAGAAGATTGAAATCATCGTATCCGATACCGGCATCGGCATCGCCCCGGAGGAGTTGGAAAGTATCTTCGATAAGTTCTACCGGCCCAGTGACGTGCTATTGCACAGCACCGACAAGACCAAGTTCAAGGGGGCCGGGCCAGGATTGGGCTTGACGATTGTCCAGGGCATCGTCGAGGCACATGGGGGCCGCATCTGGGCCGAGAGCCCCGGTTACGACGAGGAAACGTGTCCCGGGGGCAGCTTTCACGTCGTCCTGCCGGTGCATCCCCACCAGAGTTTTCCAGAAAGAATGTGGACTGCCTAGCAGGCTGCTGGAGAGAAATACAAAAGACTTTGGAAGTCCATTCATAAGCGCCATCTGACAATGTTCGAAGCGATTTTGGTGTTTTTACACGCGTAAAACGGATCGATCGAAACTTTCGAAGTCTGGATTTTGTTCTCTCCGATAGCCTGCTAGACTTCCTCGCCGAAGCGCCCGCTGAAGTGAGTGAAGATGACGTATCCCACGACGAGGACAGCCACCGCCGTGACTGCGGTCCGCAGGAAAAAGTCGAGCCCGGAGGGTATGCCATAATAGAGTAACTCGCGATAAGAGGCAATGATGGACGCCATTGGGTTGAGACGCCGCAACCACAGGTGCGCGTTGAACGTGATGCCCAGGAGGCGGGCCTCTTGCGGCACGATGCGGATGGGATAGAAGACCGGGGTCAGGAAAAACCAAGCCTGCATCGCCACGCCCAGGAGATGCTGCGTGTCCCGGTAGAACACGTTCAGGGTCGCCAGCATGAATCCCAGCCCCAGGATGAAGGCCAATTGAACCAGCATAATGGCGGGCAACAACAACACGGTCCATGACAACGAAGCGCCCGAAATGAGCGCTAGCGAGAAAAATATCGGCAGGGCGATGAGAAAGTTGACCAGTTCAGATAGCACGATGGAAATCGGCAATATCTCGCGCGGGAGATAGACCTTTTTGATCAGGTGGGCGTTGCTGACGATGCTGCCCGTCGTCTGCATCACCGCGGTGCTGAAGAATTGCCACGGTAGCAAACCGCACAGGAGAAAGACGGGATAATGCTCAATGTCTCGATTGCCCCAAAACACGGTGAAGAAAATCGTGTAGACGATCATCATCAACAGGGGGCTGATCCACGACCACGCGACGCCCAGGGCGGAGTTCTTGTAGCGCACTTTCAAGTCGCGCACAACCAGATTGCGGATCAACTCCCGGTATTGCCAGATTTCGCCGATCTGCCGGATTATTTTATTCATATTTTCTCCATTATGCGCCTGTAAACTTTATAGTCATTTAACGATCCTGACTTCCGAAGTCTCAAACGCCTATCATGTCTTGTGTAAAACTTTCTGGTAGATATTCAACAATTGTCTTCCCGATCGCTCCCAGGAAAAGTGGCGATCTGCTCGCGCGCGTAGTTTTTTCCCCAGTTCCTCCCGCCATTCAGGAGCGTGCAACAGACTGAGAATCGCGTCAGCCAACCCGACGGCGCCATCCCGTCGCCTGGCGTAGACGCCCAGCGACCCCAGATATTCCCGGTTGACGGGCGTGTCGAAAGTCACGGTCGGCAGCCCCATCGCCATGTAGTTGAGGATTTTGCCCGCCCCCTCGGTGGCCGAGATTTTGGGCGCAATGGCGACGTCACCCAGGGCCAGGTGTTCGGGGGCTTGTTCGTAGGGCACCTTGCCAGTGAAGGTGATCCGATCGGCCACATCCAGATCGCGGGCCATTTGGGCGTAATGAGCGACGCCAGGGAATCCCATCACCAGGAAATGAGCGTCGACCCCACACTGTTTGAGCAATCGAGCGGCCTGCACCAGCAGCGGCGTCCCCTGATAATCGGCCAGCAGTCCCAGGTAGGCGATGACGAAACGGCCCTCCGGAACACCCAACGCCCTGCGCCGGATTGCGACTTCCTTGGGCGTCAGCACGTCGGGCCGGAAGAAATCCAGGTTGACGCAATCCGGCAGCGGATAGACCCGCCAATCGCTGCAATTGAACTCCCGTTCCAGCATATAGGCCGCCCGCTGGGTGCTGGTGACGATGACGTCGGGCATTTGCGAAATACGCAGTTCCAAAAGACGAATCCAGCGGTACCACCGTCCGCCGGGATCGAGAAAATTATGATCGACCATTTCCCCCGTCAGGCTGCCCTGGAAGTCGGCGAGCAGCGGGATACGTTGTAACCGGCTCAGGAAATAGCCGATGAGCGCGCCCTCGTGCAGGTGCCCGTGCACCAGATCGAAGCGCCGGCGAAGAATGGTCTTCAACCCCTCCCAACCCAGGAACACATCGAAGGCGAACTTGTGCAGCGAGGACCCCACCTCGTAATCGGCCCGCCAGGGAGTGGGCCGGGTGCGGATGATTTCCAGGTCGGGTAAATCGCGCCCCAGGTAGTAGGTGAGCAGCGTCACCCGGTGCCCCATCTTCTGCAGCACACGCGCTTCTTCCAGGATACGCACGTGGCAACCGTAATCCAGGAAGAAGGAGGTGGGTGCGATCATCAAGATGCGATACGATTGAGTCAATGGTCTTCGTCTAATGGACGTCTTGAGGGGACAGTGCGCGCGGCGAGCAAGCATTCAGGTGCGCTGCCAGGGCTTGTAACCTCAACGATGGCGCGCATAGGCGTGGCGAGGCGAACGCTCAAAGCTGCGCTTCTACCTGTCCTTTTTCTCTGCTCGCTGCTCTGCTCGCTTCTCTGCTCGCGAGGTACGGTCACCGAAGAAGATCTGTTTGATCTGCTGGCCCAGTGGGGGAACGCTCTCGACATCGGCGCTATGTTCCCCGACCCACATGCCCTGGGCGCGCTCGCGGAGCCAGCGGGACCGACCGCGCATACTCTGGGCCAGGCATTGTTCCAGCGCTTCGTCGTCGTTGCGATCTAATAGGTCGCGCAATTCGAGTAACTCGCTGATGAGCGCGTTGAGCCGCTGCACGATATTCTCTCGATTAAGCAGCATATCGGTCTGGCGCTGGTCAACGTCCACGGCTGCCTCGGTCGCCGAGGCGAAACGATGGTCGGCGAATTTGCGCATCTCCTCCCAGCCAGGCGCGTCGATGGTCGAACGCAGCAATGCGATAGCCAGCAGATCGGGTAGTCCATCAATTCCCGATTGCAACCCATCGTGCTCGGCCGCGTCGATGAAAAAGGGTTGCGCATCGAAGGACTTGATCAAGTCAGCGAAGACGTCGATCAACCCGCGAGGGGTTTCGTAGGGCACAGTCACACAGTAGAGAGCCTCTGTCAGCAAATCGGCGCTGGCCAAGTCCAGCCCCATCTCGGCGTTCAATCCGACGAGAACCGGGTTGAGAACGATGTGTCCTCCGGCGAAATAGACGTTGTCCGGCAACAGTTCCTGGGCCCAACGCATCACCGGGCGCTTCAGGCGGGCCGTATCGGTCACGAAACAACCGGGTTTGAGGGCCGGCGCGATGGCGGAGAAGATATCCCGGATGGACGAAAGCGGCGCAGCAACGAGGACGAAGTCGGCGTCTCGACAAGTCCGGTCCACTTTCAACTCTATGTCGTCGAACGCACCCATCGACCGCACCAGGTCGGCGGCCAACGCCTCCTTGTCGTAACCGACGATGTGGGGCGGATCTTTCCGCTCCTTCAAATTCAGGGCGATGGACGTGCTGATGCAATCGGCGCCGATGATGGCAAATTTTTCAAAACCCATTTTTGAACTCCTTGTCGATCTCCTTCGAACGGTTCTGGGACTAATTGGCGTCGTCGGCGGCCTGGAGCGCCGCCAGCAGATGTTCCTCCGGCGTCAAGCGTCCCTGTTCCTCGCTGATTACACGGTGGTGGTGACGGACGAGAAACACGGTCAACGGCGAGCATCCAGCCTCCTGCGCCCACCGCGCGCCGAGCGCGGGATGATGGACGTGGGTCGCAAATGAGCGACGCCACCCGCCGGGGAGATCCTGGCTATCGAGCACAGGCTTTTCCGCCCACCCCAGGCTGTTGAGCACGCGCGGCGTGAAACGTTCCATCAGCACGATGGCGACTCGATACACGATGGGCATCGGTGCAGCAGCCTTGCCCACGTCGTGGAGCAACGCGGCCGCCAACAGATGTCTATCGGTGTAACCGGTCCGGTGCAAGGCCCGATAAACGGCCAAAGCGTGGCGTTGGTCCTGGGTCGACTGGCGGCGGAACAGGGTCCGAGCGGCCGGCGTCAGCCCGCGCGTGGTCTGGGCGATCTCTTCATCGGTAACCCGGGTGAAAAGTGCATGGAAAAACTGCGTCGCCCGGTAGCGAATGGCATCGATCATCTCTCAAGTATTACTAGTAAAAGAGAAGCCCATGGAGCATAACCCCCAGCACAGGCCTGACGACCATGCCGAAAAAACCGACTCGCGACAGCAGAAACAGGAGCAACATCAACCCGATACCGCCAAATTGCTCCAACTGGTCCATCACGTTGGCCCAACTCGCCGGCAACAACCAGGCCAGGATGCGTGAACCATCCAGCGGGGGGAAGGGGATCAGGTTGAAAATCATCAACGACAGATTGATCACGATGAATTGGAGCAAAATACCTGGGAGACTGATAAGGCTGAAGTTGCCCTGATATACACTGACCCATCTCATACGAAAAGGGATCGCCGCCAACATCGCCATGAGGAAATTGGAGAAAGGCCCGGCAAAGCTCACCAGCGCCCAACTGGCCCGCCGGTTGCCCCGCAAGCGATACGGGGAGACCGGCACCGGCTTGCCCCATCCAAAACCAAAGAAGATCATGGAAATCGTGCCTATCGGATCTATGTGAGCCAATGGATTGAGCGTCAACCGCCCTTGCAACGCGGCAGTATCGTCGCCCAGTTGGTACGCCGCCCATGCGTGGGCCCACTCATGGACGGGGAAGCTGGTCAGCAATAGGATCGCCAGAGCGATGAGATAATCTGGTTCTAGTAGATTTTGGAAATTCACTTTTTTACCTCGCAAATACTCAATAACGCAGTAGAATATTATATCACGTTTGTCGGAAAGGGGCGAACGTATCCCGCCGGTTGCCCTCCCTGTCGATGGTGCTATAATCCTGTCAGAACGTCCAAATAGCGTTAGCCTAACCCTAGTGCTGACTTGCCTCTAGACAGAGAATGCACTGCCCTGACATTTTCGTGAAATTCGCACATTCGTGTCATTCGTGATCTGACACTCAAGCTTTCGTCAAAAACGTTTGCTGGCAAAACAGGAGCATCGCAATGAAACTGAGTCGAGAAGAAGTCCAACACATCGCCAGTCTGGCCCGGCTGGATCTATCCCTCGATGAACAACGTCTCTACGGAGAACAGCTTTCGGCGATCCTGGAGCACTTCGAGAAATTGCAGGCGTTGGACACCGAGGAGATCCCACCCACGGCGACAGTGCTCCCGCTCCGCAGCGTGATGCGCGACGACGTGGCGCGACCGGTTGAAGAAAACGCGCGCCAGGATATCCTCGCCAATGCCCCCGACGCCGAGGATGGCTGTTTCCAGGTGCCGGCCGTGCTGGAGTGACGCGATGACGATACACCAACTGACCATTCACGAAGCCCACACCCTCCTCGCTACCGGCGAAACGTCAGCCATCGAACTGACCGAGGCGCTCCTGGCGCGCATTCAGGCTACCGATGGGGCGGTCAAGGCCTACCTGAACGTGACAGAGGAGACAGCGCGCCAGCAGGCCCGGGCGGCCGACGAGCGTCGCGCCGCCGGCGAGGACGGCCCGCTCCTGGGGATTCCATTAGCGATCAAAGACGTGCTGTGCACCAGGAGCACGCCGACGACGGCTGGCTCCCGCATCCTGGAGAATTTCATCCCGCCGTATGATGCCACGGTCGTCACACGCCTGCAAGAGGCCGGCGCCGTCATCCTGGGC
>DSAR01000257.1 GCA_011046405.1 Chloroflexota bacterium
GGGCTTCCCCCAGGCGTGGGCCTTCCGCAAGGGCGACCCGCTCCGCGACACCGTCAACGAGATCCAGAACGAGATGAAACGCGACGGCACCCTGGCCGAGATCTACGAGAAGTGGTTCGGACAGGCGCCGCCAGTGGGCAGCTCCACCGTCACCGTTTACGAGGGTGGTTACGAATTAGAGTAGTTTAAATATCCTTCCAAAGGTTGGGGCTCCCGGGCGGCAAAATGCCGGGGGCCCCAACCGGAAAAACTTGCCATGACTCTTGAAACAGCTAAAGTAGACGTCCCATCCCGCTTTCTACGCTCTCGTCCCCAATGGACCTACTGGATCCGCCGCCCAGCCTTCATCGTCGTGACGCTGCTCTTGATCGTGGGCTACGCTATCTTCCTGCTGCCGGGCGAGGATACCTCCACTTTGACCAAAGGGATATCCCTGGGCCTGTTTTTGACCCTCGTGTTAGCCTGGAGCGCCAACATCCTCACCGATGGCGACAAAGCCGAGTGGCTCCAGGGCCTGGTCGCCATCGGCCTCGTCGCCGTATTGACCTGGTTGTTCTATGCCTATTCCGGTACTGAATGGGAAAAGCTGGGAAGCTCCTTCTTCAATCTATCCAAGATGCAAGGGGCCTGGCCCGAACTCTTCAAGGGACTTCTGGTCACGCTCGAACTGGCTTTCATATCGGCCATATTCAGCGTGCTCGTCGGCCTCGTCGTCGCCGTCCTCCGGTCCCTGGGCAGCGCCACGTTGAATATCTTTCTCATTGCTTACCTGGATCTCTTTCGATCGATTCCTATGATCGTTCTTATGGTTTTCATTTATTACGCATTACCTTACCTGGGCATCGAGCTGGAATCGGTGACCGCCACCATCGCCGCCCTGTCGCTGGGATATGGCGCTTACGCCGCTGAGTCCTTCCGCGCCGGCATCGAATCGGTCTACTTTGGCCAGGCAGAGGCCGCCCGCGCGCTGGGGTTGACCAATCTCCAGACCATGCGCCTGGTGATTCTTCCCCAGGCCATCAAGGTCGTCATTCCGCCGCTGACCGGCAATATGGTGGCGATGCTCAAGGAGACGGCCGTCGCCTCGGTCGTCGCCTCGCCAGAACTCCTGAAGCGAGCCAAGGAGATATACGTCGGCAAGGCGAATCCCACCCCCCTGGTGGCGGCCGCCTTCATCTACCTGCTCGTTCTACTCCCTCTCACGCGCCTGGCCAATTGGCTGGAAAACAAACTGAAGGACAGAAGCAATCGATGAACACAGAAACCAAGCAGGAAGTCATGATCGAGGTCATCGACCTCCACAAGTATTTCAAGGACCTGCACGTCTTGAAGAGTATCTCCACCAGGATTCTCCGGGGCGAGGTCGTCGCCATCATGGGCCCCTCAGGCGGCGGGAAGAGCACCTTCCTCCGGTGTATGAACCGCCTGGAAGAGCCCACGTCCGGCCAGATTATCATCGAGGGGGTCGACATCACCTCCCCCTACGTCGACATCAACAAGGTCCGGACGGAAATCGGCATGGTCTTCCAGCACTTCAACCTCTTCCCCCACCTGACCGCCATCGAAAACATCAAACTGGCCCCGATGCACGTGCGTAAGGTTTCGGAGAAAGAGGCCACGAAACACGGCATGGCGCTCCTGGACAAGGTCGGGCTGGCCGATAAAGCCAATAGCTACCCCGACCAGCTATCCGGCGGTCAGCAGCAACGGGTGGCCATCGCCCGGGCCCTGGCCATGCAGCCCCAGATTATGTTCTTCGACGAGCCCACCTCGGCCCTCGACCCCGAGATGATCGGTGAGGTGCTGGAGGTGATGGCCACGATGGTCGAGGAGGGGCTGACCATGGTCCTGGTGAGCCACGAGATGGGCTTCATTCGCGAGGCCGCCGACCGGGTGCTGCTCCTGGCTGATGGAGTCGTCGTCGAGGACGCGCCGCCCGACGTCATCTTCAAAAATCCCACCCAGGAGCGAACCAAAGAGTTCCTCAGCAAGATCCTGCACATCTAGCGGGGAGATCATCGATGAGCGCAGTGAACGCCATGAATAGAAACTCAGAACTGGAAGAGCTACGCCGGAAACAGGGCTACATTCCCTGGTACCGGCGCAACGAATTCGTGCTGGGCACGTTGGCTATCTTGCTAATCTTCGCCCTGTTCCTCCCCCAGGACAAGCCACCGTCGACGAAGCAATGGATCGTCATCGGCGTCTTCTTCCTCCTCTGCGTCGCCTGGAGCGGCCTGCTCTTCAGCGACGAGGAAAAACCTGAGGTCGTCAAGTCACTCGTCGCCTTCGGCCTGCTCTTCCTGGTGGGTTGGCTGTTCTACCGCTACGTCGACGCCAACTGGGAACGCTTGAGCCACGTCTACTTCAACTGGCGACTGATGGGGGAGCCGATGGAGGGCGGCGTCACGGCGTGGAACATCCTGTTCGATGGTCTCAAGCTCACGATCAAAATTGCCTTCTACTCCGCCCTGTTCAGCACCATCATCGGGTTATTGTTGGCCATATTCCGCTCCTTCGACAACCGGATTCTCAACGCCTTCATCATCGCCTACATCGACTTCTTCCGCGCCATGCCCATCATCGTGCTGATGGTCCTGATCTACTACGCCCTGCCCTACACCGGCCTGACGTTGAGCGCACCGGTGTCCGGCATCGTGGCCCTCTCCTTGAACAGTTCCGCCTACGTCAGCGAGATTTTCCGGGCTGGCATTCTCTCGGTGCACCACGGCCAGATCGAGGCCGCCCAAGCCCTGGGGCTGAACGCGGTCCAGACGATGCGGCTGGTCATCCTGCCCCAGGCGTTCCGCGTCGTGATCCCGCCGCTGACCAGCAACTACGTCGCCAGCGCCAAGGACACCGCCATCTGCTCGTCCATCACCATCCTGGAGTTGCTCAAGTCGGCCCTGCAAGTCCAGGCCTGGCGCGCCAACCCCACCCCCATCATCGCCGCCACCGCCATCTACATCGCCCTCTTCGTCCCCCTGACCCGCCTCTCCGGCGTGCTGGAAACCAAGATGAAAGTCAAGCGATGAGCGAATGAGTGAATCAGCGAATCAGCGAATCAGGGAATCAGCGAATCAGTGAATCAGCGAACAATCAACCTTTAACCTGTAACCTTTAACCGGAGCTGTGGCCGGTCTCCCGACCGAGCCACAGCGGGCACGGTCAGGAGACCGGCCCGAGCGAGTTTGCCCCGGTTTATTGAGATGATACCTTTAACCTGTAACCTTTAACCTATAAGGAGTACAACCCATGACATACAACTGGGAAATGGATGCAACCCATCCAGCCGAATATCACAGCGTCGAGGTACAGCGTGGACGCGAATTCATCCTGCGGATGACGACCGGGGCCGACGTGTTCCTGGCCTGCCAGGCCTTCGCCCAGGATCACGATATCCGCTTCGCCAAGATTCACGCCGCCTTCATGGGCGGCCTGCAACCGGCCAGGTTCCTGGTCTGGACCCCCGACACGGCCCAACCCGACAACTGGCACAACGAGACGGCGATGGAGATCCAGAACCTGAGCATGGTACTGTCGATGAGCGGCATCATCCACCCCCGGCCGGTCAAAGGCGGTGGCGAGGAGCCCTTCCCCGCCATCCACTTCGTCACCGGCGGCGCGTGGAACGTGCCCACCATCGGCGGCCACCTGTTGGATGGCTCCATCGTCAAGGGCGTCATCGAGTTCTTCATCACCGAGATCAAGGGCATCGATGTGCTCTATCCCGAAGGCGAGATGATCGACCCCCACGCCGAAGCGTTCCCAGAAAACTGGTACAAAGAGATTTAGACGTCAGGGGCTGATTGTCTGACAAGATCAACCGAGTGCTTAACTTGACAATGGCACATTTGTCCCCGGCGAATAAATTCGCGGGCCACAACTGCAAAGTCGGCCTACGCCGACTATAAACTAATCTGCGAAGGCAGGTTTTGCAGTTGTAGCACGCGGTTTTAACCGCTGTGCGCTGTAATGTGCCATTGTCAAATTAAATCAAAGACGAAACCGCAGATAAACACAGATAGAATGATGCCTACGAGCGAGTTATACCAATCAATATCGATCTGCATGCATCTGTGGGCATCTGTGGGCATCTGCGGTTAAAAAGAAAGTTGTTGCCCAATCGGAGTAAGCGATGCAGACCGCTACAGAGTTACCGATGACCAAAACGCCCTTCACTCCCCTGGAAATATGGCAGGCCCGGAAACGGATCGGAGGCGCGATCTTGCGAACGCCCTTGGTCCATTCCCCGGCCCTGAGCCGGCGCACCGGCTGCCAGATCTATCTCAAGATGGAATGCTGGCAGCGCTGCGGTTGCTTCAAAGTCCGGGGCGCCATCAATATGCTCGCCTCGCTATCGCCAGCCGAGCGGGAGCGGGGCCTGGTGACCGCATCCAGCGGCAACCACGCCATCGCCGTCGCCCACGCCAGCAGCCGCTTCGGCCGCCCGCCCACCACGCTCTTTCTGCCCGAGGGGGCCGATCCGAGCAAGGTCGACAAAATCAAACTGCAAGCGCCTGCCGGAAAAGACGCTCACCTCCAGATCGTGTTCCACGGCCAGAACTACTTGGAAGCCTACGAACGGGCCCGGCATTTCGCGCGAGAAAACGGCGCCACCTACGTCCACTCCCACGCCCACCCGGCCATCATCGCCGGGCAGGGGACGATCGGGCTGGAGATCATGGCGGACCTGCCCGACGTCGACGCTGTCCTGGTCCCCGTCGGCGGAGGCGGCCTGATCTCCGGGGTTGCGACGGCTGCCCGGGCGATCTCCGACCGAGTAGCCATCATCGGCGTCGAGCCGACGGCGGCCCCGGCCGCCTACCGCTCCCTCCGCGATGGCGTCTGCTACGAGACCATCGAGATCGAGCCCTCGCTGGCCGATGGGCTGCTGGGCGGTTTTGGGCGACTGCCCTTCGAAATCTGCCGGGACCTGGTCCGCGAGATCCAACTGGTGACCGACGAGGAGATCGTCGCCGCTATGCGGGTCTTCCAACAGGACGAGCAACTGATGGTCGAAGCCGCCTCGTCTGTGGGCCTGGCGGCGCTGTTGAGCGACGGCAAACTGGCCCTCGCTGGCCAGAAAGTCGTGCTCGTCATCACCAGCCGCAACATCGACGCAGAGAAATTCAATCGCATCATCCAAGGATCGTAATCGCAAAGGAGCTTTTAACTCATGTCGCAGAAAGAAGTGATCTCCCCACCACCGGCCCCACACCTTCCTTTCTCCACCGTCATCGCCTACGGCGACCTGGTCTTCGTCGCCGGTCTCGTCGGGCGCGACCCGGAGACCGGGGAAATAGCCCAGGCCGACATCGCCAGCCAGACGGAACAGGCGCTGAAGAACATCCAGCGTCAGCTCGAATTGGCCGGAACCTCGCTGGAGCAGGTGCTCAAGGTCACCGTCTTCATCCTCGATATGGACCTGTTCGGCGCGATGAACGAGGTTTACACCACCTTCTTCCCCACCGACCCGCCTGCCCGCTCGTGCGTGGAGGTCAACGGCCTGCCCGACGACGAGGCCATGGTGGAAATCGAAGTCGTCGCCGCCCGGTGATGTTCTCATGATGAAAGAAGACGGGCTGGAACAATGAGAACGAAACGGTACCCCTTCGTATACGTCGACGCCTTCACCAGCGAGCCTTTCGCCGGCAATCCCTGCGCCGTCATCACCGACGCCGCCGGCCTGACCGACGAGCAGATGCAGAACTTCGCCCGCGAGGCCAACCAGCCGGAATCCGCCTTCGTGCTCCCCTCCGATGTGGCCGATTTCTGCGTCCGGTACTTCACGCCGCGCAAGGAATTGCCCTTCGCCGGGCACCCAACCATCGCCACCGCCTTCGCGCTGGCCCAAGAAGGTCGCATCCCGTTGCAGGAACCGGTGACGACCATCGACCTGGAATTCGGCATCGGCGTCCTGCCGGTCGAGATCCACGTCGAGGATGGTGTGCCGGTGCACGTCGTGATGACCCAGCAGACGCCGTCTTTCAGGATGTTTTTCACCCCCGACGGCGTCGCACCCTATTTCGGTCTGGCGGCGGCCGACCTGCGCGACGACTGTCTACCCCAGGTGGTGAGCACCGGCGCCCCCTTCCTCATCGTCCCGGTGGGCGACGTCGAGACCCTGGGAAAAGTCGAACTGGACCGGGACGGCCTGGTCGAACTCTTCGAGCAGATCGACGTCGACGCTGCCTTCCTGTTCTCCATCGGTGGATTCGCGCCCGACGCCGACACCCACGCCCGGCTGTTCGATCCCTTGAACGCCATCGAGGATCCCTTCACCGGCTCGGCCACCGGCGCGATGGGAGCCTACGCCGTCCGCTACGGCCTGCATCCCGGGCCCACGTTGATCGCCGAGCAGGGACACTTCGTCCAGCGGCCCGGAAGAGGCATCGTAGAGATCGTTGGCCTGCCCCATGGCATCCAGGCGGTCAAGTTGGGCGGCACCGCCGTCAAGGTAGTGGAAGGCGCATTCCTGGCCGCCGGAGGGTAGGCCCGCCGCGAGAGGTCTCGATCAAAATGAGCATCCAACCCACGCCATCGCTCACTATTTGCCAGCCCGACGTCAGCTTGGGCGATCTCCACGTCTGGACCGACGCCAAGAACCGCCTGAGCCTGCGTTTCTCGATCTACGAGACCCTGGTACAATACGACGCGGGCGGCGCGTACTGCCCCGGCCTGGCCCGGCGCTGGACGCTGGCGGAAGACGCCCGCACGTGGACTTTCCACCTCCGGCCCGACGTCCGCTTCCACGACGGCGACCGCCTGACCGCCCGCGACGTCGTCGCCACGTTGGCACGCGTCTGCGCGCCGGATATGCCCGGCGAGTACGGCACCCAGGGGCTCTACGCCAGCTACCTCGGCGGCGCGACCTTCGACGCGCCCGACGTGCACACGGTGCGCCTGGTCACCGCCCGGTCGATGGCCGACCTGCTCGATCTGCTGGTCAAGCTGCCCATCGCGCCCCACGAGCGGCTGGACAGCCTGGCCGACGAGCCCATCGGCAGCGGGCCGTACCGCTTCGCGGACGCGGAGAGCGACCGGGTGACGATGGCCCGCTTCGAGCAGTACTGGGGCGATCCCCCACCGGCGGCGGCACTCCATTGGCAGGCCGAGCCAGAGCAGGAGGCCCGGGTCGCGGCGTTGCTGGCGGGCGAGGCCGACATCGTGACTAACATAACGGCTGACGCCGTCACCGACGCCGTCACCGACGCCGTCACCGATATTGACGGCGACCCGGACGTCGAGATCGTCGCCTGGGAGAGCTGCCTGTGCGTCATCTTCATGCTTAACGTCCAAAATGATGGCCCCTGCGCCGACAGGCGCGTGCGCCAGGCGCTCAATTACGCCGCTGACGTGCCCGCCCTCATCAAGCGAGTCAAGGGAGGCGCGGCCCAGCCCCTGAACGGGCCACTGACGCCCCATCACTTCGGCTACGATCCGGCGACCCGGCCCTATCCCCACGACCCGGAACGCGCCCGGCGGTTGTTGGCCGAGGCCGGTTACGCCGGGGGGCTGGCCCTCACCGTCGACGTGCCCACGCGCCACCCCGACGAGGCGCCTCAACTGGTCCGCTGCCTGGCCGAGCAGTACGCGCCGGCCGGGATCGATCTCCAGGTCCGGACCCACGCTGATCGTCCCGCCTACGCCCAGATGGTCAAGGCCAAGGCGATCGGCGACGCCTGCTGTTTCGATTCCAGCCCCCTGAGCACCTACCGCTGCCTGCGGGAGAAATTCTACGCCGGCGTCGCCGGCCCCTGGTGGCAGGGATACGAAAATCCCGCCGTCGACCAACTGCTTGAACAAGCTTGGGCCATGGTCGAAGACGGGCGACGGCAGGCCCTGTACCGCCAGGCCTACCGCCTCATCCGCGACGACGCACCCTGGATCTTCCTGTACCGCCCGACCCACTTCTGGGGCGTCGGGCCGCGCGCCCGGGGCTGGCAGGTGGGCGTCGATGAATTAGTGAGGGTTTAGGGGGTAAGGCCAGTGTGCCGGGATGAGAACCACAGATTTCACGGATTGACATGGATTTAAAATGATCAGAAACCAGGTTTTTGTGTCCTGAAACAAACAAACTCTCGTCCTTATGAGACATCCTGGGACGTCAACCATCTCTCGTGAAACGAAAAACCTGGTTTCTTGTCCGGCAAAAATCAGTAAGTAAGAAATCACGTCTAACGACAGAGAGGTTTATTCTATGAAGCAAAAGAAAGCATTGATGTCAGGAAACGAAGCCATCGCCCGGGGGGCCTACGAGTACGGCGTCCAGGTCGCCACGGGGTATCCGGGGACGCCCAGTTCGGAGATCCTGGAGCACGTCGCCAAGTACGAAGAGATCTACGCCGAGTGGTCGGTCAACGAAAAGGTGGCGATGGACGCCGCCATCGGCGCGGCCTACGCCGGCAAGCGCACGATGGTGGCGATGAAGTCGGTCGGGATGAACGTGGCCGCCGACTCTTTCTTCTACGCCGTCTACACCGGCGTGCGAGGCGGCCTGGTCATCGTCTCGGCCGACGACCCCGGCATGTTCAGCTCGCAGAACGAGCAGGACAACCGCCAGTACGGGCGCTTCGCCAAAATGCCGGTGCTGGAACCTGCCGACAGCCAGGAGATGAAGGACTTCATGGGTGTGGCCCTGGATCTCTCGGAGGAATGGGAGACCCCGGTCCTGCTGCGCACCGTCATGCGTATCTCCCACTCCGCCTCGCCGGTCGAGCTGGGCGAGCGCCGGCCGGACCCCGGCCCAACGCCGCCCTTCAAACGGGACCCGCATCGCCTGGTCTGCACCTGCGTCTGGGCCCGCGACAGTCACCCGGTTATCGAGGACCGCATCCGGCGGCTGGGCGCGTTCGCCAACACCTGCCCCATCAACCGGCTGGAATGGGGCGACCGGGACCTGGGCATCGTGACCTCCGGCGCCGTCTACAATTACGCCCGTGAGATCTTCCCCGAGGCCTCTTTCCTCAAATTGGGGATGAGCTACCCGCTGCCCCCGGCCCTGATCCGCGAACTGGCCGACGGGGTGGCGCAACTGCTCGTCATCGAGGAGCTCGATCCCTTCTTCGAGGAACAGATCAAGGCCATGGGCATCGACTGCCGGGGCAAGGACGTCTTCCCCATGGTCGGCGAACTGACGCCGGCCGTGATCGAGAAATACGCCGCCGAGGCGGGACTTCTACCCCCGGAGGCAGTTAAGGGGGCGCTCCCTTCGGGGGCGCGCCAGATCGCCGTGCCGGAGCTACCCGGTCGCTCCCCCATCCTGTGCCCCGGCTGCCCGCATCGCAGCACCTTTTACACCCTGGGCAACAAGATGAAGGACGTTATCGTCACCGGCGGCATCGGCTGCTACAACCTGGGCGCCCTGCCACCCTACAACGCCACCGACACCATGGGCGCGATGGGGGCCAGCATCGGCGTCACCCACGGCCTGGACATCGCCGACATCCCCGACCGCTTCCTGGCCGTCATCGGCGATTCTAGCTTCTTCCACGCCGGCATCCCGGCCCTGCTCAACATCGTCCACAACAGGGGGAAGGGCAAGGTCGCCATCCTGGATAACCGCACGACGGCGATGACCGGTCACCAGGATCATCCCGGCAACGACTTTACCCTGATGGGCGAGAAGACCCGCCCCGTCGACATCGAACAGCTGGTGCGCGCCTGCGGCGTCGATCAGGTCTACACCGTGGACGCCTTCGACGTCAAAGCGGTGCAGCAGACCTACCAGGAGGCCCTGGACTACGACGGGCCGGCCGTCGTCATCGTCGAGGGTCCGTGCTTCTTCGTCGGGCCGGGCGCCAGCGGGGCGTACGCGGTCGACAGTGATACCTGCATCGCCTGCGGCATCTGCCTGCGCCTGGGCTGCCCGGCGATCTACCGCTCCGAGCAGATTTTCGAGAAGACCGGCAAGCGCAAATCGGCCATCGACCCCGTGCTGTGCACCGGCTGCGATATGTGTGCCCAGGTTTGCCCGCAGGGGGCGATTCATCCGATAGAAGACGTAGAGAGTGAGGAGTAGGGAGTATGGAGACCATCAATTTTATGATCACCGGCGTCGGCGGCCAGGGGACCATCCTGGCGAGCGACATTCTCTCGGCCGTGGGCCTGGCGGCCGGTTACGACGTGAAGAAATCCGACATCCTGGGCCTGGCGGTCCGGGGTGGGGCGGTGATGAGCCACATTCGCTGGGGCGAAAAAGTCCATTCGCCCATCATACCCGAGGGCCGCGCCGACTATCTGCTCGCCTTCGAGATCCTCGAAGGGCTGCGTCACCTCCACCAGGTGCAGGAGGCGGGCCACGCGCTGATCAACCAGCAGCAGATCCACCCGGTCACCGTCAGCAGCGGCCTCACCGACTACCCCGATCCGGCGGCGGCCGACGAGGCCTTGAAAAGTGCCGTGGAACACGTCTACCACGTGCCCGGCCTGCAGATCGCCCAGGAAATCGGCAACCCCAAGGTCCTGAACGTCGCCCTGCTGGGCGCGCTCTCGGCCCTGTTGCCGGTCGAAGCATCCGTCTGGGAAACCGTGATAGCCGAGCGCGTCCCCGAGCGCTTCAAATCCCTGAACACCCAGGCCTTCCGCAACGGCCGCACCTGGATGGAAAACAACCTGCAACTTTAAACCTTTAACCAAAAGCCTTACAACCCACTCCCGAAAGGAACCCAAGCAAATGCGCATCTACGTCATCAACCCGAACACGTCCGAGAGCATGACCGATCACATTCGGCGAGAGTTGGAAAAGATCAAGCGGCCCGACACCGAGTTGAAAGTCGTGTGTTCCGAGCGCGGGCCGGTCTCCATCGAATCCGCCTACGACGAGGCGCTGGCCCAGCCGCCCACCCTGGAACGCGTGCGCGAGGCCAACGAGGAGGGCTACGACGCCGTCATCCTGGCCTGCTTCTCCGACCCGGCCCTGGACGCCGCCAAGGAGATCTCCGACATACCCGTCTTTGGCATCGAGGAATGCACCATGCACGTCGCCGCCATGCTGGGCCACAAGTTCTCCATCACCACCGCTTTCAAGAACCGGGTGGCGACCCGCGAAATGCACGTCCGCCTGCGCGGCGTCGAGAATTCGTACGCCTCCACCCTGGTGCTCGACATGTCGGTGCTGGACATGGACGCCGATCCAGAGAAGGCCAAGCGCCGCATCCTGGCGGTCTCCCGCGAGGCGGTCGAGCAGCACGGCACCGAGGTCGTCATCCTGGGGTGCGCCGGGCTGACCGGCTACGCCGAGGACGTCGAGCGAGAACTGGGCGTCGTTGTGCTCGATCCCACGGCAGTGACCTTCAAGGTCGCCGAGGCACTGGTCGACCTGGGCCTGCGCCACAGCAAAGTCGCCCGCTTTGCCAAACCACCCGAAAAAGAAATCAAAGAATAAAACTTACCTACTTGCAACTTGCAAACTTGTCACTCAACCGGAGGCGATCACTATGACTCAACAACTCATCAACCTGACCCGGGGCGTACCGCCCGTCGACGTATTCCCCACCGAAGACCTGGCCGACTGTTTCGAGACGGCCCTCAAACGAGACGCCGACGTGCTGCTCCAGTACAGCCACGCCGGTTACGCGCCCTTGCGCCAGTGGCTGGGCGCGCGCCACGACGCGAGCGCCGAGCAGGTGCTGACCAGCAACAGCTCGCTGGAAGTCTTCATGTTCATCACCCAGACCCTGTTGGCGCCGGGAGACCGGGCCTTCGTCGAGTCTCCCTCTTACGACCGGGCCATCACCCTGCTGCGGCGGACCGGGGCCGAGGTCGTGGGCATCCCCCTGGAAAAGGACGGTGTCGACGTCGCGGCGTTGGAGGCGGAACTCCAGCGCGGCGCGCCGGTCCTGATGTACGTCATCGCCGATTTCCAGAACCCGATGGGCGTCACGAGCAGCCTGGAAAAGCGCCGGCGCCTGGTCGAACTGGCCGAGCAGTACGATTTCTGGCTCGTCGAGGACGCCCCCTACCGCCAGCTCCGCTATTGGGGCGAGGACGTGCCCTCGCTGCGCTCGATGGCGCCCGACCGGGTGTTGCACATGTCCTCCTTCTCCAAGATCCTCTCGCCCGGCCTGCGGCTGGGCTACGTCGTGGGCCCCGAAGCGGCCATCGCTAAGTTCTCACAGTGGGCGTTGGATTCCTACATCGGCCCCGTCCTGCCGACCCAGGGCATGGTCTACGAGTACTGCCAGCGGGGGCTGCTGGACGCCAACATCGAGCACCTGAAGGCACTCTACCGCCCGCGCCTGGAGACCATCCGGGCCGCGCTGGACGAGCACATCCCCCAAGCGACCTGGACCGAGCCGGAGGGTGGCTTCTTCGTCAGCGGCGACCTGCCCGAGCACTGCCACATCGCCGACCTGATCCAGCGAGGCAAACAGGTCGGGCTGAAGCTCTCCAACGGGCGAGGCTTCTTCCCCAATCCCGAGAACGGCAACCACTTCCTGCGCATCCCCTTCTGCAGCCTGACGCCGGAGGAGATCAAGGAGGGCGTGGAGCGGCTGGCGAGCATCGTATAAGCGGTAGGGCGGTATATTGGTATATTGGTATATTGGTATATTGGTA